>JANOOU010000419.1:0-11019 GCA_031421475.1 Gammaproteobacteria bacterium
CCAACCTTGATCTGGTTTTTGTTGAAAGCGGTGGTGATAATTTAAGTGCCACGTTCAGCCCCGAATTATCAGACCTAACGATTTACGTGATTGATGTGGCAGCGGGCGACAAAATTCCACGTAAAGGCGGGCCCGGTATTACCCGATCGGATCTATTGGTGATTAACAAGATTGATCTGGCACCTTATGTGGGCGCTTCGCTGGAAGTGATGGATCGGGACGCTAAAAAAATGCGTGGTGAGCGACCCTTTATTTTCTCCAATCTAAAAAATGGGTCAGGCGTTCAAAAAATAATCGATTTCATTGTAGAAAAAGGCATGCTGGAAAAAGCTGCCTGAAATATTTCGAAGGGTATTAATTTGGCCGGTGTGCTTGTATGACACCGGCTTTGTTGTTTTCAGGGATGTAATAAGGCTGCACCAACATCAGGCAACTCTATAAAAACGCGCTGATTTAATGCACCAATAGTACGTGTAACGAATCCTTCATATAGCTCCATAATTCTTAGTTGATCTATAGCTCATTGTATTTAAGAGTAAAAATCGAGTTGGTATAAGCCATGCAAATACAAGATTGCCAATTATTGCCCATTTTAGTTTGCAGTCATTGGGACCGCAAAATTAAATAACGTTCTTAAATACGAGGAGAACATCAGATGAAGTTTAATAAATTGTCACCTATTGCACTGGCTACAACGATGGCACTGGGTGGTTTGGTCGCTATGCCAGGGTCGGCAAATGCTGAAATGTCTGCCACTGCAACCGTAGCTAACTTCTATTTGTGGCGTGGCTTGGATGTCAGCGCAGGTGCTGCGCAAGTAGCGGGCAGTCTGGATTATAGTCATGACGGCGGTCTCTATGCCGGCGTCTGGGCATCCAGTGTTTGGGGTAGTGATGTAAATGGTCCAATTGGCTATGGCGGTCCTGAGACAGATTTGTACATTGGCTTTGCCGGTGACGTTGCAGGTTTAGGCTATGACCTATCTGTTTGGGAATATTTGTATAACGAAGACAATGCACTTGTCGGTGGTGATTATAGTGATTCTGATTTATCAGAATTTGTCGCTAAACTGAGTTATGCAGGTGTGGGTCTGGGTGTTTATTTCGGTAATGATGCAGCAGGCGGTGCCGATTACGAATATGTCACACTGGGCTACACCTATGGTGACTTCAATATTCTGTACGGCACCTGGATGATTGATGCGCCTGCCGCTGATGAGTCCAGCCACCTGACGCTGGCATATTCAGTAACAGATAATTTCACATTCACCGCTACCAAAGGTATGCAGGATACAATTGGTAGCGCTTATGACGAAGATATCTTGGTCCACATAGCATACTCATTGCCAATAGATATGAAGAAGTAATCGTTACAAAGCGATATTCCATCAGGGATGATGGATATTTATAGGGAGCCTCTGATCAAGTTTGGGCGAGCGGATTTGTGAGACAGAATTTTTCAGCACAAGGCGTGAAACGCAGGCAATATCCAGGATATCTTGCCAAGTTTCACAACGCAGTGATGGAAAATTATGACCGCAAAGCCGCCGTGCATAACTTGATCAGAGGCTCCCTAGCTATTAATTGCCTGTATTAACTCACAATAACGCAATGCCTCGCAAACCTGCGATAACTAATATCGTGCATCATACGCAAGTATGAGAAATCTATATTGTCGTAATTGCTATTTATTATCATCCTGAGTAATTGCGCTGTTCTAATTCCAAAAATTGTCATCTCTGATCGTAATGTTATTGGAACAATATGCTTTAATAGTTTGCGTCCTCATTCTACATGCTCGTATATAGTTACTAAAATATTCAATCTGCTAGTCATGGTTTTTTTCCGTGATTTTATTCTAGTGATAACGCACCACTTTATTGCAAAAATAAAATCTATATTGACTTTCTCGCTATAACAAAGTGCATCAGTAAAATTCTCGATTATTAATAAAATGACAAAAACAAAATAACGTCATGTTTTTATTGGTCATTTTCATGTTGGTATGGAGTCTGCAATATGTCCGTCAAGAGTGGTTAAGTAATATCAAATTCAAAAATGTAGAGGTTAATAGTGATGGATACAATCATTAAGATTGATGTGAAAAAGCCGGCTGCGGAGCAAGATGGGGTGATACATAATCGCTGGCATCCAGATATTCCCATGGTGGCCATGGTTAAGCCGGGTGACGAGTTTCGTGTTGAATGTCTGGACTGGACAGGTGGTCAAATTAAAAATGATGACAGCGCCAATGATGTACGCGATGTCGATTTAACACAAGTGCATTATTTAAGTGGTCCCATTGGCGTCGAAGGTGCAGAGCCAGGCGATTTGATGGTGGTTGATATTCTCGATGTGGGCGTATTAAAAGATTCAGACTGGGGGTTTACCGGCATATTTGCAAAAGAAAATGGCGGTGGATTTCTTGTAAATCAATATCCGGATGCGCGTAAAGCCTGTTGGGATTTCCATGGTATTTATGCTTCTTCAAGACATATTCCCGGTGTTGAGTTTGCCGGCATTATGCACCCAGGGTTAATTGGTTGTTTGCCATCAAAAGAATTACTGGATGAGTGGAACAGGCGTGAAGGTGGTTTGGTTGCGACCGACCCTGATCGTGTTCCACCGTTAGCGGCTTTGCCCTATGCAGAAACAGCCGTCATGGGCCGGATGAAACCAGCGGCCGCTGCGGCTGCTGCGAAAGAAGGCGCACGTACAGTACCGCCACGTGAGCATGGTGGTAACTGTGATATTAAAAATCTATCACGCGGTTCGCGAGTTTATTTTCCTGTCTATGTAAAAAATGGCGGTTTGTCGATGGGTGACATCCACTTCTCACAAGGCGATGGCGAAATTACTTTCTGCGGCGCTATAGAGATGGCAGGTTATCTAGATATTCGAGTGGGTTTGGTTAAAGGCGGTATGAAAAAATATAACATCAAGAATCCAATATTCAAACCCAGTCCATTGGAGCCTCGATACAGCAATTATCTAATCTTTGAAGGTATCTCGGTAGATGAAAATGGTAAGCAGTATTATCTCGATGCACATGTTGCGTATCGTCAGGCATGTTTGAATGCGATTGAGCATTTAAAGCTGCATGGTTACACGGGCGAACAGGCTTATGCGATTCTGGGTACAGCACCGGTTGAGGGGCATATCAGCGGGATTGTCGATATTCCAAATGCTTGTGCAACATTATGGCTGCCCACTGATATTTTTGAAGGTGATATTAATATTAAGGCTGAAGGTCCCAAGCCGATTATTAAGCCAGGTAGTGATTTAGCTAGAGCCAGCTAGAAAATTACAAGGGTCGATAGCTATTGCTATCGACCCTTGCTAAATCCAATTAAGTGCAGGAGATACCGATGCCACTATATGAATATAAATGTCCGAGTTGTGAGAATGAATTCTCTGAATTACAAACATTAGATGAATATTCTCCATTGAGGGTATGTCCGAGTTGTAATGTGCCATCTCCCCGGAAGTTGTCTGCTCCGCAATTGCAGATTCTATCGAGAAATGAAAGAACTGCGAGAGAGCGAAATGAGAAGGCAATTTATGAACCATTAAGGTTCACACGGCAGCACCAATGTGAGCATAAAGATTGTAAGTATGTTGCTGAAGAGAAAAATAAAGGGACCTATCAACAAATCAGGCAGGGTAGTCGGCCGTGGATGTTAGGCTGATTAGATAAAGAAATCGACTCTAAATAAAGACATAGCTATTTACATATAATGCCTGGCGAACTATTTGCCAGGCGTTTTTTTGTGCATAAAATAATTGTCGCACCAAACTTAAGAGCGCACTAAACACAAGCAAATAAACAAATCGATGCTCTGAAAAGGAGCAATAATTAAATTAGAAATAAAATAGTCATATTTTGAGTAGTTATTTTTGTGTAATGAACTCTTGATTCTTTGTTTAGCTTGTTGATTTCAGTCTCATAATTAATAAACGAGTCAGTAGATATTAATTGGCATATACGTTGCTCTAATCATATTGCGGGATTGATGACTGTGTAGTCAGTGAATCAAGAAAGTATGAAGCTCAAAAATAATCTTTTGGCGAGAGGAATTGAAAATGAAAGCTGAATTTGTAATGTTTAAATGGCAAAAAATTATAGGTGCTGCACTGGGTATAGCCATGGTAGCAAATGTGAATATTGCGTCAGCAGCAGAAGTAAATACAACTGGCCTGGCTGTAACCGATAAAACGGTAACGGTTGGTATTCTTCATTCATTAACTGGCACCATGGCTATCAGTGAAACCGGCGCGCAAGAAGCTGAAAAGCTGGCTATCAAGCAAATCAATGATAGCGGCGGTATTCTGGGTCGGAAGATCGAGATTGTTCAGGAAGATGGCGCCAGTGACTGGCCAACATTTGCAGAAAAAGCACGCAAACTTTTGGTTAAAGATAAGGTGGCTGCCGTATTTGGTTGCTGGACATCTGCATCACGTAAAGCTGCATTGCCCGTATTTGAGAAAGAAAATGGATTGCTGTATTACCCAACTTTCTATGAAGGCCTTGAGCAGTCTCATAACGTTATATATACCGGACAGGAAGCTACGCAGCAGATTCTTGCTGGACTGGATTGGGTTGCAAAAGAAAAAGGCGCAAAAACTTTTTACCTGATTGGTTCTGACTATATCTGGCCCCGTACTTCAATGAAAATTGCCCGTAAGCACATTGAAAATGTATTGGGCGGCACGGTGGTGGGTGAAGAATACAAACCGTTGGGTAACACTGACTTCGGTTCTGTCATCAACAAAATCCGCCTGAAAAAACCTGATGTTATTTATGCCGCTGTTGTGGGCGGTAGTAACGTGGCCTGGTTTAAGCAACTTACTGCTGCAGGTATCAATGGCAAGAAACAAACATTGTTAACGCTGTCTGTAACTGAAGATGAAGTGCTGGGTATTGGTGGTGAAAATCTGGAAGGTTTCTATTCTGTTATGAAGTACTTCCAGAGCCTGGATAATCCCAACAACAAGGCATTTCTGAAAGAGTTCAAGGCTATGTGGGGTGCTGACAGTGTAGTAGGTGACGTGACACAAGCGGCTTACCTTGGCCCATGGTTGTGGAAAGCTGCTGTAGAAAAAGCTGGAAGTTTTGATGTTGATAAAGTTGTGAAAGCATCTGAAACAGCCAATATAGAATTGAAGACTGCACCAGAAGGCTATGTGAAATTGCATCCTAATCATCATTTATGGAGCAAAACACGTGTAGCTAAGTGGAATAAGGATGGCCAGGCAACCGTTGTGTTTGAATCTGGTTTGATTGAGCCAAATCCATTTCCAAAAGGCTATCAATAAGTCTGTGTTGTAAGTATTTAAAGTAAGGCAGGCTGACCTGTAAAGGTCAGCTTGATTAAAGATTCTGAGAAAAAAACGAAGTTTAAATATTAGTTCGATATAGAGCTGCGGAGGATGTGATATGAGCGAATATTCAATGGCAGAGTTGACATCAATTCTGGCTATGCAGGGCTTCGCTGGTTTTAGTTTATTTAGTGTGTTGCTGCTTATGGCGCTTGGCCTGGCAATTATCTTTGGGCAGATGGGTGTTATTAATATGGCCCATGGCGAATTTATGGCAGTGGGTGCGTATACAACGTATCTGCTGTCTGTTGTGAGTGAAAAATATTTTCCCGGATTTACGCCGTACTATTTTGTATTCGCAATCATGGCTTCATTTTTTATAGCCGGGTTTCTGGGATACCTGACGGAGCTCGCATTAATACGGCATTTATATAAAAGACCACTTGATACGCTGTTGGCAACCTGGGGTTTGAGTTTAATTATGCAGCAATCATTCCGCTCCATTTTTGGCGCACGCGAAGTCAGCCCTGTATTACCAGAATGGTTAATGGGTGCATTCCACGCAACTGACACAATTGACATACCTTTAAACGGGATATTCGTATTGTTCTTAACTGCGTTTGTTACGGCTGGTGTTTATATCCTGATGTTTAAATCAAGCTGGGGACTGCGGGTTCGTGCAACCACACAAAATAGAATTATGAGTGGTGCTGTAGGCATTAATACGAAAAAAATAGATCGATTAACTTTTGCGCTGGGTTGCGGCATTGCTGGGATCGCGGGTGCCGCATTTACCACAATCGCATCAACTGGGCCTACAACAGGATCACTGTACATTGTGGATACATTTATGGTGGTTGTGTTTGGTGGTGCAGCCAGTTTATTTGGAACTATCGCATCAGCATTTACGATAGCGCAGGCGCAATCGATTCTAGAATTCTTCATTAGTGGCTCAATAGCCAAGGTTATTACGCTACTTACTATCGTTATTATTCTGATGTTGCGTCCAGAAGGTTTATTCACAATCAAAGTGCGTAAATAAAAGAACCGGGAGATAAATATGAATTTCGTGTATGACAGATTGCTGGGTGGAAAAAATGGAGCAATCGGAATTGCAATTCTTGCCGCATTAATTCTCATCATACTGCCTCTTGGTCTTGATCTGTTTCGTCTTAACCTGGTTGGTAAGTATTTGACCTACGCATTTGCCGCAGTAAGCCTTGTTTTGTTGTGGGGTTATGGTGGTGTGTTAAGTCTTGGCCAAGGAGTTTTTTTTGGCCTGGGCGGTTATTGCATGGCGATGTTCCTCAAGTTAGAAGCTTCTGACCCGGAAAGTACAAAAATACAATCAACACCCGGCATACCTGATTTTATGGACTGGAACCAATTGACAGATTTGCCTTGGTTTTGGGTGCCATTCCACAGTTTCAGTTTTACCATGGCAGCTGTGATTCTAGTGCCGACAATATTCGCCTTCATCATTGGGTATTCGATGTTCAAGCGTCGTGTGGGGGGCGTTTATTTTGCGATCATAACGCAGGCAATCGCCTTGATCCTGACTGTTTTGATTGTTGGGCAGCAGGGTTATACCGGCGGGATTAATGGTATCACCGATTTAAGAACTTTAAATGGCTGGGATATACGTGATGATTCATCTAAGTACGTTTTGTATTTTATAAACGCATTTATGTTATTCGGTGTGATTATTATCAGCAGATATATTCTTACCAGTAAATTTGGCCGATTACTGCTAGCCATGCGTGATAAAGAGGACCGTGTTAGATTTTCAGGCTACGACGTCGCCAGTTTCAAGATATTTATATTCTGTGTATCAGCAGCAATCTCTGCAATTGGAGGTGCCATGTTTACGCTACAGGTGGGCTTCATGTCACCGTCATTCGTAGGCATAGTTCCATCAATCGAAATGGTGATCTTTGCTGCAGTCGGCGGACGTATGTCATTAATTGGTGCCGTATACGGAACCTTGCTGGTTAATTACGGTAAATCTGCGTTTTCGGAATCATTTCCAGAGCTATGGCTGTTCCTGATGGGTGGATTATTTATTGCGGTAGTAATGTTTTTCCCAAATGGATTGGCAGGTATATGGGAAAAACATGGCAAAAAATGGTTTATCTGTATTCAGAAAATGCAGTGTGTTAGTGCAGTGAAAGCGCTGATAGAAAGTAGACGTACACAGAAGTTGGAAACAGTGAAAGAGTGATCGCAGTTAGTGGAGAAATGTAATGAGAAAGAAAGAATTCGCCTTGTATATTGAAGATTTGACTGTTTCGTTCGACGGATTTAAGGCTGTAGATGGTTTGAACTTTTACGTTGATAAAGATGAATTGCATGTTGTTATCGGACCCAATGGAGCCGGTAAAACAACGGTACTTGATTTGATTTGCGGGAAAACAAAATCAACCGCGGGCAGTATTAAGTTCCGGGATATAGAGCTTACTAAGCTATCAGAGCATGAAATTGTGCATGCGGGCGTAGGGCGTAAATTTCAAACGCCGTCGATCTACGAGAATCTTTCAGTTTACGACAATCTTGAAGTGTCATATCCAAAAGGCCGAAGTGTATTTGGGTCATTAACCTTCAAGCGTACAGACGAAGTGGATGCACGCGTCAGGGAAGTGGCAAATGATATCTTTCTAGGCGACTTTCTGGAAATGGAAGCGGCCTTGCTCAGTCATGGGCAGAAACAATGGTTGGAAATAGGGATGTTGCTGATACAAGATCCACAATTGCTCATGCTTGACGAACCTGTGGCTGGCATGAGCGTAAAAGAGCGCGAACAAACGGCTGAATTATTAAAGCGAATATGTAAAGGGCGATCAATGCTTGTGATCGAGCATGATATGGATTTCGTCGCAAAAATTGCGCATAAAGTAACAGTGCTGCACCAGGGTAAAATTCTCGCCGCTGGTGATATGCATGCCGTGCAAAATAATCCAAAAGTAATCGAAGTTTATCTGGGTCATTAGTGGGCCATTAGGCTAGAGGAACTATTTATGCTTGAAGTATCAGGTCTCTATGTAAATTATGGCCAGAGTGAAGTTATTCACGGCATCAGTTTTGCTGCCATGAAAAATGAAACGCTTGCCATAATGGGGCGCAATGGCATGGGTAAAACAACCTTGTTTAAATCCTTAATAGGTATTCTTGAGGCGCGTAAAGGCAGTATATCGATTGATGGTAAGGACGTTACGACGAATGAGAGTTATCAGCGCGTTGAAAATGGAATTGCCTATGTTCCTCAAGGGAGAATGATTTTTTCTACATTAACCGTCAAAGAAAATATTATGACAGGAATGGGGGTGTCTGGGCTGGAAGATATTCCAGATGATATTTATGCATTGTTTCCTGTATTGTTTGATATGAGAAATCGAAAAGGCGGCAATTTATCAGGCGGCCAGCAGCAGCAATTAGCCATTGCGCGCGCTCTTGTAACTAATCCAAAAGTGCTCTTGTTGGATGAGCCAACAGAGGGCATTCAGCCCTCCATTATTAAAGACATCGCGAATATCCTGAATGAAATTAAAAAACTTCGTGATATCACGATTATTGTATCCGAGCAGGTTCTTAGTTTTACCATGGCCATCGCAGATCGTCTAATCGTCATTGATAAGGGTAACTTTATTCATGAAGATCTCAGAGAGAATGTGGATACGAAAAAAATTAGCAAATATTTGTCTGTTTAGTTAATTGTTTAAATGTATATTTTTCGGAGGGCCTAATGAGACATGGTGATATTTCCACTAGCAATGACACAGATTGGTTTTGCGGGGAAAAAATTAAACACCGACGCCGATGTGTTTGCAGCCATACGCCGCTGGAAAGACACGGAATATAATTGAGTGTTTGTTAAACATAAGATTAAAAGAAAACGCAAATGCGCCGCTCTTGCGCGTCATGCGCTCGCGGCATTCGCACATCCATGTGCATCACGCTAATAAACGCAAATAAAAGAAAAAATATTTTTAGTTAAGGCACTGTAAGGCTTGCTGCTTTTTGTGGGTCGGCCGTCAGGCTAACGCTTTGTTATCTAGTAGCGTAGGGTGCGCTTCCTTCGTCAGCACACCCTACGCTACTGCTATCCAATAAGATTTTAACCTTCATTCGCTTTTATTTGCGTTTATTAGCGTTCATTTGCGTTTTCTGTTTCTTTTAATCCTTCATCACGGGCACGCACTTAAACTGTTAATCCAGTCTCTGATTAATGTCGCGCCATCGGTATCCACCAGATTGCTGCCCAGCGGTGGCATTTGATCAGCTGCTACGCAGTTGGCGACGCCAGTACGACAACTTAGCCTGCGAAACAGTGTTGACGTATTGGCATTGCCCGGCACCATTCTTGTCGTGGCCGGGGAGGCGCCGCCGAATGTGTAAGTGGATGCCACATTGCATATATTCATACTGGCATCGGCGGTGCTGATATTAAAATCCATATTCGATATGGTGCCGCCGCCGGGGCGATGGCATTGTGAGCAGTTGGTATAGAGATAGGCGCGCGCACGATTACGCAAGGTTGCAGTGGTATCCGTGGGTACAGTTAATGTTGGCAGTGTTGATGCGGCCGCAAGAGTGCTGCTGAACATGCCAATGTAATTCAAAGTGTCGAGTTGATTGGCGGTAACACCGGTGCTTGCATAGAGGTGATTACGATTCATTTGGTTGGTTTTAGGGCCGAGTGCTGTGGCGGCTGCGCTGGTGTGGCATTGCATGCAGTCAGCGGAGCTCGGGTAAATATATTGTTGCGTACCAATGGCTTTTGTTTTTCCATTGGGAATATAGGTTGCATCGGTTCCGGCATCATTCCATTCATAGCTGTAACCGCCCCAGCCACCGTTGCTGTGTTTAACCAGTAAACGTGTCTCACGTAATATATTGTCGATGCGAAAATGCTTGATCAGCACACTGTTGTTGGGAAATGTCCAGTCGCCGCTAGATTGCACAGAAATTGTTGTGGCGTTGGGTATGGCAAACCAGCGATCTTTTGCCGCACCATCGGACCAGAAGGGCGCGCTAATATCATAAGGTAATACGCCGCTGGCCATTTGTTGTGTGCTGGTGGTCATGCAACCGGTTTGCGATAACAAAACCGGAAAACCGGTATTCGATGTACCGCCGGCTTCAATTTTGTAAATAAAACCATCACCATAACTCAATACATATAATTCGCCCGCCAGGTCTTCGGCAAACGAGCTTTTGTACATGGCATCGGTTAAGGTATTGCTGATTAAATTACTGACGACCGGGTTGCTGTAGGGATTGCTGATCACCTGTATAGCACCGGGATAAAAATCGGTAAAAATATAACTGCCCACCAAAGATGTCATGGCTGTGCCACGGTAAACATAACCTCCCGTGACTGACTTGGCGCCGTTGGTGCTATCGTAATCATACAGCGGTGCGCTGTAGGTATTTTGCGCGGCGCAGCCACTGGTGTTAAAGGCAACGCTGCCTTCGTAACAACGCCAGCCGTAATTGCCACCCAGGGTAATGATGTCGATTTCTTCACGTGTACCCTGGCCAACATCACCTGCGAGTAGTTGGCCGCCCGTGCGATCAAAACTCCAGCGCCAGGGGTTGCGCAAACCCAGTGCATAAATTTCGTCGGCTCCTGCAATGGCGCCGGCGTATGGGTTATTAGATGGTATGGCGTAATTTTTTCCGGGTGATGTGTTGTTTACATCAA
>JANOOU010000420.1:0-2427 GCA_031421475.1 Gammaproteobacteria bacterium
TTTATATTCAACGGATCGGTACTGCCGATGGAAAGCGAAACACCGTGCATCACCATCGGGTAATCATTCCGCACACGGTCGAGGTGATACAGTGGCTTGCCGCCCGGCACCATATAATTTTCAGAAAGAATTTCAAACCAGTCGACGGCCGGTTTGTGTTGCAGTATGTAGGGGTAATGCTCGGTGCGCAGGCCAAGTCCAAAACCCAGAAAAGGACGTGTCACGATAGTGTTTTTCCTCATGTTATATAAATGCAACGAGCCTGAATAGCTTAACCATTCAGGCTCGCGGCATGCAACCAGAGCAAAGCTTACTTGACTGTGCCACCAATATGATCACAGGCGCTTGCAGACATGGTAACAAAGCCTTTTCCTTTGCAAGAAGCATGGCTCTTGCAAGCATTGTCAGCTGTTTTGCAATCATTATGGCCTTTGCACTTGTTTACACCATAACAATGTACATTTGCACTGGCTGCACCTTCAGCTGCAAACGACGGCGCTGCCGCGCTCAGCATTCCGGCTGCCGCAACAGCCATGGCAACACTCATTACTTTTTTTGAATTAATCATTGTATATCTCCTGATTGGGGTTGGATTTAAATTAAGGATGCTCTGATGTATCAGAACATCCGCATGGCACAAGATGTGCCGCCATTTTCAATCACGCCAGTGATTGAAAATGAATAAAAATAAAAATTGTATTTTTATTTTTGGTGCTCTTGGAATTCCAAGATGGAATTATTCAGTACTGGTTTAAGTACCGACTTTACCGCCTACATGGGCACACGCGCTTGCAGATACGTTAACAAAACCTTGACCCTTGCAGGCGCTATGGCCTTTACAGGCATTGTTAGCTGTTTTGCAATCGTTGTGACCCTTGCATTTATTAACGCCATAGCAGTGTACGTCGCTCATAACACTGTTAGACGCACTGTCTGTGGTTTTGTAGGCCGCGCAGCCGACCATGCTTGCCGCCGCCAGTGCCAGTGCCGCACCGGTTACCAGTGCGGCACCTTTTGATTTTGTAATAAAGCTCATTTATTTATCTCCGTTAACATCATTAATTACAAATGAGTGACAGAGTGTATGACCTGGGCGGGGTATTCAACAGTGGCAGGAATACAATGTTATGAAAAAGATATAAGTGTTATCAATTTGTGATAATTGACATCGGGCTGGTGGTTGCGTGGGTTTGCACAGAGGTGAAAAGACATTCTGCTATGTGTTTCGTTCATCAGCACACTCTGCGAAATTTTTAGGGGATTTGTTGGTTGGGTCGCAGGATGTGCTGTTGGCCTAGACAGAGACGTATCGTTTTTGAGTTTGTGTAGTGGGCGCTGCCCACCCGACTCATGCCAGAGCCTTATCTTTTGAAACGATTCCCCGATAGATCAATCGCGAAATCACAGTTTTGCTTGCGGCAAACGAAGCATTACATTCAACTGATCAACGACTTCAGCCCAATCAGCATCTTCGTCTTTTGCCTGTTTTAAAAAAGCGGATTGAGACACGCTCCAGAAATTTGCTTTGTGCAGCTCAACAGAACCGGATAATGATGCATGGTTACTTATAAAATTCTGAATTTCTTTGTCTGTGCTGCTCAACCCTAATTGTTCAAACAGGCAAGTTAAAGAATGAGTATGAGTTTCCATTTCGCTGGCCACTTTAAGAACGGTCGCAATCCACAGCCGTGGGCGCGACCGCTGAGACTTGTCAGTTATCAGCCGTCCAGGCCGCCGCCCGCAAAATATCCCATCTTCATTTTGTCGGCTTCAGTACATGCGCCGTTAAAACACAGGAATTGGGTTCCGTTGTCTTCCACGCTCGTTAGATTGAGATCCGGTTCGTCGAACCCGGCCGATTCGATAAAAATAAAGTGGTAGGCATTTCCCACCTGTAATTCCAGGGTGCCTTCATTACTTTCGCCGTAATCATGCCAGCGGTCTGCGCTGCCGCCTGGAATCTCGGGCGCAAATTGGCCGCTGTTATCATCTTTCCAGGCAACAATAACGGGCTCGGCGATGGTTTCACGCGCTTTGCTGACGGTTATGGCACGGGCCTGGGCAAAATTGTTGATGTTGTTAGCGGGTAAGGTCATGGTTTGCATGTGCATCTCCTGCGTGTGAGTGAAAATATTGGTGCTTGAGTTGGTTCGGTAAATCCGGAATCCGAGGTCATGAACGGGCACCCTGTGTCGCTGTGTAAAGTGAATTATTTCAATCGTTGATGACGTGCACTGTGCGGTGCACAACATAGCAGGTGCGATCTGCAAGTCCTGCTGCGCTGGCCATTTTCAATCACTTACGTGATTGAAAATGGCAGCACGTTCTTATGCCGCGCAGAAGCTCTGAATTAATCAGAGTTTCTTTAATTCACCCACTGATTTTCTTGCAGTTTGCCTGCCAATTTATCAATCGATCTGCAACTCT
>JANOOU010000421.1:0-5031 GCA_031421475.1 Gammaproteobacteria bacterium
GCTTTGCGTCAAAAGCTTTTTATCCCTTTTGGTTTTTTCAACAAGCTGCTATGTGAATTCACCCATAAAGTGTCAGGCCCAGTTAGGTACCGAATCTAATGCTGTTGTTCAATTTCTCGTTCCCACGCTCCCGCGTGGGAATGCATACGGAATTTGAATAATGGGTAGAAGCCGCTACAAAATTACCGAACCTCAATTGCCACACTTCGTCATCTTGACGGTGCTGCACTGGATACCGGGTTATTAGAGACTTGCACAATATGGTAACCAGGTATGCATTCCCACGCAGGCGCGTGGGAACGAGTAACAAGCAGCTTGTTTATCTTTGTACATGCCAGCGTTGTTGCGGATGCAGATCAGGCATGAAGGTCTCGGACCGGGGTGACGGCTGCGGCACCAGACGCAACGCCGGCTCCGGTATCTGCCTGAGCACAATATTGGCCTGATGCAGCAAACTGAAAACACGCGGGCCGCGCACCAGATAACGTTTAGCCATGCGTCCCGGTGCCTGCAACAAACGGAACAACCATTCCAACCCGCTGCGTTGCATCCACACCGGGGCGCGCTTTTCATCACCGGTGATAAAGTTGATGGAAGCGCCAATGCATAACGCGAGACCACGAGCCACACCACGTACTTTCAGCCGCTGTGCCAGGGCTTCCTGTTGCGGCGCACCCACGGCCAGAAAACAAAAACGAAACGGACTGTGCGCTTCAATAAAATTCAAACATTCCTCCACTGCTGCTGAGTCACGAATGAATCCCATCGGCGGATTGAAATGCGCCAGTTTGCACAAGCCATAACGCGCGCTAACTTGCTGCGCCTGTTCATCGCTGCCACCGATCATCACTAACGAATCGTTGGGCAAAATCACCTGGTTAAAAAGATTGGCAGTCAAATCGCTGCCCGTACACACGGGCAAATGCAGGCCTTTGGTGACACGCAGGATGTGCGACAGAAAACGGCTGTCGAGCAAGATATAACTGGCTGCCGCATACAGCGTGCGAAATATGGCGTCTTCATGCAGGCGAATCATATGATCGGCGTTGGGTGTCACGACGTAGCCATAGCGATCCTGCCCGAAATCGGCAGCCACGCTGGTAAACCCGGCCAGATCATAATTATCAAACTGGTACGTCAGCTTCGCCGCACGCTTTTGCGACATATCGTAAACGCGCTGGCGAATCGTGTTGCCCACTAACGCCGTCAGCAACAGCGGTAATGACACCAGTGTCATGATCCAACGCGGCACAAAATCCTGTCCGCTCTTGAGCATCGCGTCCCAAAGCATATCCGGCCGCCCGGCTAGCATATTCACGGGTACCTGGCCGCCCACGTAATGGATATTACGATACGGCACTTTCAGATCCACTTGCTGCGGACATAAACCGATCATCACCGAAAGCGCCTTCATCCGTTGCACCAGAGACTGCACGCGCAATTCTGCTGTGGGCGGCAAGGTCAGCAGAATCCAGTCGATTTTGCGCGTTTTGCCCAGCTCAATCAGTTGTTCCAGCGTGCCGGATGACTTAATGGTGCTGTGCTCAGCGCCGATGATTTTGTCATCAAAAACCCCCAGCAATTCAATGCTATCGGGACGGGTCTGGCGCAGTGCCTGCACCAGCCGGTCTGCTACCGGGCCAGCACCCACCACAGCAATCACCTCGGTCAACACGCCGCGGCTTTGCAAACGTCGCACCATTCGGAACAACACAACACGCGTCAGCGAGGTCAATAGTAAAGCGGTGGCAAACCAGAGACTTAACCATAGGTACGGAAAACAATTCAGCGCCTGGCAAAGACTACCCAGCGCCAGCAACCCACCACCAAACAGTGCGAAGCGTAAAACATAAGAGCGACTTCGAGAGGGTGCCTGTCTGCGACTAACCATCGCTCCGAAGCGTCTGTCGTAAAGAATAAACGGCGCCAGCACCGCTATCACGAACGCCGCGCTCCAGAAATCATGACTGAAATTCGCATCGAGACTTTGCGACGACAGCCACGAGGTATAAATAAAAATACTCATAGCCGCCGCAACCAGTATCCATATCAGATCGACTAACAATAGCGCCACGCTCGCCATCGAAAACAGGCTGTAACTCAAACCTTTTTTATCAGGCTGTATCACGCCGACACAGCTTACCAATTCATTTAAAGAATCGATTTTAAATACATGAGGATGATTCATATTGTGCTCACCAGGTAGGGCATAAAAAGGAAGAGGTATGGAATGGAACGATAAACTTTGAAAATTTAAGCGTCTGTACGACATCGTACTCAGTACGCTGGCGCACACGACATTTTTCAGGATATAGAAATTTTTTGATGACTAGCTGGAGACGCTGCCAGACAGGATTTGTGTTTCACAATTTTATGAATAAAACCAACCAATAATATTCGAAGAATAAATGAGTACAGCAAGATAAAAATGCGATTTTTATTTTATAACTCTTCAATAACCGGCATTTTTTTACAGAATGTTAAAAGGCGTTCGTTCGCTTGAACACCACGAGACTGGTCATTAACAGAATTTTCAAATCGAATAACACGGACCAGTTTTCGATATAGTACAAATCCAGCTCCACCCGGCGACGCAACTGTGCAGTGGTATTAATTGCACCACGCGAACCATTCACTTGTGACCATCCGGTTATGCCGGGTTTAACGCGGTGACGATGCGCATAAATTTCAGTGATTTCGTGACCAAGCTGGTTTTCCGTGCGCATATTCACGGCATGTGGTCGCGGCCCGACCAGTGACATATCACCTTTTAGCACGTTAAATAGTTGCGGCAGTTCATCCAGACTCCACGCACGCAAAAACCGGCCCAAGCGTGTGAAACGATCATCCTGACGCGAGGTCTGAACGAGTGCATTGGCGGCGGCCGAAATATCCCAACGCATGGTGCGGAATTTATAAATATTGAATTCATGATTGTTAAAGGCGTGCCGTCGCTGTTTGAAAATAACCGGCCCCGGACTGTCGATCTTGATAGCCACCGCAATCACTACCAGAAGTGGCAGCAACAGCAACACGGCCATGCTGCCAATTACATAATCCTCGATGCCCTTGAGCACGGCGTCCCAGTGCCTGATCGGCCGCTCGGCCAGTACACTCACCGGCACACTCCCGGCAACGTAGTTAATGCTGCGATAGGGCACCGCCATATCCACCTGTTGCGGACACAATCCGATGGGCACTGACAGGGTTTTCAGGCGCTGCATCACAGCCAACACACGTAACTCTGCCGTCGCTGGCAGCGCCAGTAAAATCCAGTCGATCGGACGCGTTTTACCCAGCTCAATTAGTTGCGCAAGCGTACCGGTTGAAGGATTGGCGCTGGGTGCAGCGCCCACAATTTTGTCATCGAACACACCGAGTAATTCAACCGTATCGGAACGTGTCTGCCGCAGTGCGTGGATCAAGCGATCTGCCACCGGACCCACACCGACAACCGCAATCACTTCAGTCAATTTTCCCTGACGCCGCAATCGCAATACGGTGTGTGCCACCAGCACGCGCGTGAGCGACATCAGCAGCACACTCAGCAGCAACCAGCTCAATAAGATCGAACCCGGAAACTTGGTCAGGGCATGACTCAGGGTCGCCAATAAAAAAATCACGCCAGCCGATAACAGCAGACGCAGAACCGCAGAGTGAACCAGTAACAACATCTGCCCGCGACTGGCAACGGCCGCGAAATTTCTGTCATAAAGAATAAACGGCACCAGTACGGCCACAACGAGCACCGCATTCCGGAAATCGCCGCTGAACCCGAACACCTGTCCAGAAACGCCGTGCCAGAAGTTGTCAATAACAAGACTGAGATAAGCCGCAAAAAACACACTCAGAAAATCACCTAGCGGCAGCAGATCACTGGCCAATGATTTCAGATTGCGCTGTAACAAACGTCGCGCGGGTTGGATAAAAAGATTGTTCGCTGTTTCATTTGGAGTGTTCATCGGCAGTACGTTACGCACCGGGAAACACAGCGTCTGTGCGACGCCGTACTCAGTGCTGTTACGCACAGACTACAACCGTATTGCAACACAGAATCACCTGCGTTGAATCCGATGCGGACATAATCGGTTCACGATATCGCGTCCCATAAAAAACGAAATCGTACTGCTTCAAGGAATGCATTCAACCAGCGCGATTCATTACAGCGAGCGTATACCATGCAAAGAAATTTCTTGCCATTGACAACAGAGCAACAACAAACGGCACCCCACATTTTGCAATTGGACAGCCGTAAATCAGAGACGCTTAATCAATCCGGCAGAAATGCCGCGCCGCGCATTCTGCTCACCGCAACGCTGCGTTGGCCTATCGCTGCCCGCCTCGCCATAGCGTTTGCAAATATGGGTTGCCATGTCGAGGTAGCGTGTCCGCGCCAACATCCTGCGCACAAGACGCACGCCGTCCACAAGATTCATTTTTACGGCACGCTAAAACCGCTGCCATCCTTACGTACCGCCATCCAATCTGCGGCACCCGATCTGATTATTCCCTGCGATGACAGTGCGGCGGCTCACCTGCATCAGCTCTACGCCGACACCACTACACCCTCGGCCATTGCATTACGGCTACTGATTGAACACTCGCTGGGTACGCCCGGGATTTGTACACTGGCAACCGCCAGAGGAGAATTCATGGCGCTGGCTGCCAAGCTGGGCGTGCAAGTGCCGCAAACCACCGTGATCACCAGCAATCGCGATCTCGGACTCTGGCTGCTGAAGCACCCACTGCCTGCCGTCATTAAAATGGATTGCACCTGGGGCGGACAAGGCACTGTGATTGTCCGTACTCCCGAGGAAGTTTGGCGCGCTTATAGAACCATGACAGCGCGTCCGCCGATTATTAATGCCCTGGCACGCACGCTGCTGGATCGAGATCTATCCATTTTCCTGAATGCTGTAAAACATGTTCAGCCCGTCATTACCCTGCAAGCCTTCATCCCAGGTACGCCCGCCAATCGTGCCGTCGCCTGCTGGCAGGGACAGGTGCTGGCAGGCATCAGTGTGGAAGCAC
>JANOOU010000422.1:0-3163 GCA_031421475.1 Gammaproteobacteria bacterium
TATTCAAGGGTTTATTACTCGTTCTGGCGCTCGGGGCGCCCTTGATGTGGGTGGTATTATGGTTAATGGAAAAATCCGGCGACTTGTGGTGGATTTACACCTGGGTGGTATGGACCGGTTTCGGTTTATTGCTTGCCTGGGCCTACCCAAGCTGGATTGCACCTCTCTTTAATAAATTCACCGCGCTGGAAGACGGCGAAACCCTGACACGCATCAACAATTTATTGGAGCGCTGCGGCTTTAACAGCAAAGGTGTATTTGTGATTGATGGTTCACGCCGTTCCAGCCATGGCAATGCATATTTTGCGGGCTTTGGTAAAAACAAGCGCATTGTATTTTTCGACACTTTATTAAAATCACTTAACAATGATGAACTGGAAGCAGTACTGGCGCACGAGCTGGGACATTTCAAACACAAACATATTATAAAATCCATGGCGATTAGCATGGTTATATCATTAGCGGGCCTGGCGTTGCTGGCCTGGCTGATGCAACAAGGCTGGTTTTATACCTCGCTCGGTGTCAGCCAAACCTCAAACTATATGGCTTTGTTATTGTTCTCCATAACTTTGCCAGTCTTTACATTTTTATTACATCCAGTGATGAGTTTGTTATCGCGTAAAAATGAATTCGAAGCCGATCGTTTTGCCGCGCAGCAATCCAAAGCCGAATATTTAATCCAGGCACTGGTGAATATGTATAAAGAAAACGCCTCGACGGTGACACCCGATCCGTTGTATTCTGCTTTTTACGATAGCCATCCACCCGCACCGGTACGCATTGCACATTTGGCCACTTCCAACTAAGGACACACCATGAAAAAATATTTTGTTCCATTCTGCGTTACATTCCTGCTTGCAACAGCCAGCATGGCCGCCGACAAGCCAGCACCTTCCGCCGCGCAGAAAATGCACGACAGCAAATGTTTAACTTGCCATAAAACTGACGTGTACACGCGTGAAGATCGCCGTGTAAAAAGTTTACAGGCATTGTCGCATCAAGTTGAAAATTGCATGAAAGGCCCGGCAGACGCCACCTGGAATACGACTGAAACGCAGGCGGTAGTTGAATACCTGAACACTAAATTTTATAAATTCTAGGTTATAAATTCTAGGCATGTCAAAACGCCGTATCAGCGACCAGCAAAAACGGCGGATTGAAGTTATCCATACCGGGCGCCGGCAACGCGCACAAAACGATCCTACACAAAATGTCACAGACAACCTCGGCCCGGAACAACCGGGCCGGGTGATTACTCAATTCGGTAAAACCTTAATTATCGAAGCCAACGATGGCAAATTAACGCACTGCAACGTTCGGCAGAATCTGGGTGCTGTGGTCAGCGGTGATTTTATTGTCTGGCAGGCCTCAAAAGAAAATAGCGGCGTGGTTGTAGCCGTAGAACAACGCGCTTCATTACTGCAAAAACCTGGCTTTGGCGGCAAGCTCAAACCGATGGCAGCCAATATCAATCAGATTGTAATTGTGACATCGGTTGTGCCCGAACCCAATCCGTATTTAATTGATCGTTATCTGGTGGCCGCAGAGAACCTGCCTGCCACCCCTATTATTCTTATCAACAAAATCGATTTACTGAATGACCGCAATAAAAATGCTATCGAAGAATTAAAAACACTTTATAGCAACATTGGCTATAGCGTCATCAATGCCAGCTTTGTGATAGATCAGGGTTTTAAACAATTACTGCAAGGCTTACAAAATCAAACCAGTATTTTTGTTGGTTTATCCGGCGTTGGCAAATCATCATTAATCAAACATTTATTACCCGATATGGAAATCCGCATTGGTGAATTATCAGCAGCCAGCGGTGAAGGCAAACACACCACTACGCATTCAACACTCTATCATTTGCCACAAGGTGGTGATTTGATTGACTCACCCGGCGTGCGCGATTTCGGTTTATGGAATATGAACGCCCAAGATATTTTAAATGGCTTCAGGGAAATTAAACCGCTGGCGGCACACTGTCGTTTTTCGGATTGCGCGCATGAAAACGAACCGGATTGTGCACTGCTGGAAGCGGTTGAAGAAGCCAAGATCAGCGCCCAACGTTTTGCTAACTTTAAAAAAATACTGGCAGAGTATGCCAGCATTTCATCATAGTCTTACTCGGCAAACTGCAAGCGCTCATCCATTGCTTTCACTGCCACTAATGCGCAACGCTCATCCCTGTCACCACTCGGCGCACCACTCACACCTACAGCACCTATCTTCGAACCGCCTGCTTCGATCAACACACCACCGCGCATCATAATCAAACCGTTGATGTGATTAAGCTCCTGTTGAATATCACCGCGACTTTTAACAAACTCACCCGTATCAATGCCCGACATGATAACGGTGTTGGCTTTGCGTTCCGCTATTTCCAATGTAAAGCGCGGCGCCAGATCATCGCTCACGGCAACCCGAAGATTACCACTGCGATCAACCACCACCACACTCACCTGATAACCCTGCTTGCGACACTCCAATAATGCTGCGTTCGCGATATCACGTGCCAGTTCGTAGCTGATGGTTTTAACCGTTAACACATCTTGGGCGTGCGCAGCAGAACCTGCCACAATTAACAATAGGATGGCTATCTTCAAAATTTTCATAGTAATTTCCTTTCAGGTTTGAGACGAAAATATTTTTGATCTGCATAAAACGCATCGGACTGATTCGCATACCAGCCCGGCACACCCAGCAGAGGAAAAGATTCCAGATCGCGGGTAGTCGTCACACCGCCTTGCTGCCATAACCCTGCCACCCAGGCATCCAGCGCCTGATTATTATTGTGTAATGATGTATCGCTACAAATCAACAAGGATTGCGCCGTCATGCCAACATATGGCGATAGTGCTTTTTCATATAGGGCATGGCCAAAAAGCAAGCAATGTATATCCACACCAAAAGCATCACGGTTATCCACAAACAACCGCCGCCATTCATAATCACGAATCATCTGTAACAAATCGGCGCGGCGGCTGATGATAATAGCCCCACTTTCGTCAAAACTGGCAATCACATTTTCCAGAGGCCCGCGGTTAGTTTTTTCCGGGCGAATTTGCGACGCCTGATAATGCAGGGTATTCAACACTGCTTTGGTTTTGGGAAATTGCAGCCAGATTAATGCATTAAAAAAATCATGCCAGTTTTCGTT
>JANOOU010000423.1:0-2060 GCA_031421475.1 Gammaproteobacteria bacterium
GAATTAAATGTGAATTTAAAAAAATAAAATTTCATAAAAATTTTTACATAGATTTATTCTAATTACTTGTGTTAAAAATTTAAACAGCCCCCCGTGTGGGTTATATATTATAGCGACCTGATATGTGCCCGGGAGTTTGAGCTCGCCCCCATAAATCGCACAAAATATCAAAAATCACTTCGTGCTCCATTTTATGATGAGGCCATTGTTAAATAACCGGAGATCCTGATGAACCTCAAGCCCAAAGAACGATGGGAAACCTATACCCAATCCTGGAACGCAACACACACTAACGAAAAACGCGCCTTGTTTGAACAGTGCCTTGACATGAACTGCAACTATAATGACCCCCTCATTAAAACCCATGGCTGGGACGAACTGTTAAGCTATATGCTGGAATTTCACCAACAACTACCTGGCGCGCGTTTCATTACCACCTACTTTCTGGAACACAGCAATAAAAGCATTGCGCGCTGGGAAATGAGGAACGCCGAAAATCTCCTGCTGAGCGACGGCATCAGCTATGGTGAGTACACTACAACAGGCAAGCTGATAACCATGACCGGCTTTTTTGAACCCCCACCATCACAGGCATAACAGCATGAATTATTTACAGAGCGTGCAGGCCGGTATTGATTACATAGAAAAAAATCTGGATGCTGACATATCGGCGGCAAACGTTGCAAAAGTTGCCGGCATCAGCCAATGGCATTTTCAACGCATCTTTAAAGCCCTCACCAACGAAACGCTCAAAACCTATATCCGCTCACGACGGTTTGCCAATGCACTGGAAAAACTGCTGCTGACAAATGACCGCATTCTGGAGATTGCGTTGGAAGCAGGATTTGAATCGCAGGAGAGTTTCACCCGGGCATTTAAACAAGCGTTTAATATAACGCCGAATCAGTACAGAAAATCAGGTGAACATAATTTGTTTCTAAAAAAAGTGCAGTTTGATCTGGAGTATTTAAAACACATCAACCAGAACATCTCACTGGAGCCTGAAATTTATACCCAAAGAAAGCTGTTGCTGGTAGGGCTCAATACCGGTTTTTATAGCGTTGATTCCGAAAAAAATAATATTGCAGAAAAATTACCGCCGCTATGGCAGGCATTTTTAAGTCGCAAAAACGAAATAGCCCATATCATTCCCAACACCGGTTATGGCGTGGTGCAACAGACAAAAGAGCATACAGACCAGCTGGATTATTATGCCGCCTTCGAAGTTGAAACGATCTCAAACATTCCAAAGGGCATGGTTAGCCTGGAAATTCCGGAATCAACCTATGCGAAATTTACACATAGAGGCCCTGTCAAAAATATTAACAATACCGTTAACTACATCTACTCCAGCTGGCTACTGCGATCAGGCATGAAACACAGCTACGCGGCTGATCTGGAATTCTATGGAGCAGAATACCATCCGACATCCGATGAATCCGTTATACATTATGCAATACCTGTTATTTGATGTTGCAAAATAACCGGCATGTCAAAAAATATGACATCCTGATTTTACAAAAGACTCGCAAAAACTATTGACCTTGCGTTGACATATCTTCCATCAGCGGGGTTTAATTTGGCCATCTTCTTCAATGACGCCACCCATGCCCAGCTTTCGATTGCGCAAGCCCAAAGTGCTCACTGCTTTTCCTGATCTTGCTTTATGGCCGCAAGGCAGGGTCACGTTCACACGCCCTGCTTATCCTTCTGCTTGTAATGGCTGCGGTCATCGCTGCCGCTGGGGGAATCTTGCTCAATTCGACGGCACTCTTTCTGATCGGTCCTACGATACTCGCGTACCCTTGGCCATGTTCTGGCGCCCAACGACACCGCGCGGTGACCAGGGTGTTATCTCCAACAGTACGCACCCATCCGTGTTTTCGGACACAACAGCACCAAACGGTCACCTAGCCCTGCTACTTGCTCTCTACATCGGGTCATTGGCACCGCTGTCATTACTCATTATCGGAGAAACATTCGAACATGCCCTGCCCGGCAATTTTTTTTCAGCCAGCCATTCAGATACTCAACTAGAAGAGTCACCACCCGGGGCAACG
>JANOOU010000424.1:0-8850 GCA_031421475.1 Gammaproteobacteria bacterium
GCCCCATCTGGTTAAGACCGGTTTTTAATGTGTCTTCAGCAGCCATGTTTGGTATCAATCAGCGATTGGTGAATACTTAATTGGCATAATCTCGTTTGACGTCCAGGTTTGGCAAGCAGCTTTAGCGAGACACCCCAGTATTTTCATCAACATCCTATGCTACAAGCGCCCAAATTCCGCTAACGAATAATCCAATCATCGCTAACCCGCCTGTAAACATCATCAACCAACCCATCATAAACATAATGTATAAAACGCCACCTATATCCACGCCAAATAGAATACAGTTTTCTGCCTTGGCCGCATCCAGATTGCCGCCAATCATTTTGGCTACACCGGCGCCAATCATGGCGATTACTAGCGGTAACGGCCCTAACACCACACTAATTAATGCCAATTTGCCGGGCGTGAGTTGCACACCAGAAATAGCCCAGAGCCACGACACGCCCGCCCAGGCCAGGCTCAGGCCCAGGCTCAGGATAATTAACGCCACACTCAGTGCAAAAATAGAAATACTTGTTACTGCGTATTTTTTTAGCGTGTCTGATTTACGCTGACTCTCGTGTTTGTTAATAGATATTCTGTACAGTTTTTGGAACGATATGCCGACAAAAAAGGCTATCAGCGCGACCCCGGTTAGTATCCGGTAAAAGTATGGAATCAATTCAATTGTAAAATTCATAAAGACAATAATTTCTCCACGTCAACGAATACCCGCTTTCTTTATATGCACCAATAGCAATGATATCGCTGCTGGTGTTATGCCTGATATGCGCCCCGCCTGCCCCAGTGTAACCGGCTTGTGTTGCAGTAATTTTTGCCGCACTTCGTTGGATAAACCACGTACGTCGACGTAATTAAAATCGTGCGGAATCTGACTATCTTCATAGCGCCGCGCGCGTTCAATTTCGATTTTCTGGCGATCCAGATAGCCTTCGTATTTAATTTGCACTTCAACCTGTTCGGCGACTGCTACGTTATCGGTGAACGGGCCGAGTGCTTCAATTTGTGACAGTTTTTTGTAATCCAATTCCGGGCGGCGCAGCAAATCCAGGGCGCGGGATTCTTTGGTCATGGCGGTTTCCAGCATCGGCGCCAATTGCTGCGCAATGCTTGAATTCGGTGCCACCCAAATGTCACGCAAACGCTGGGTTTCTTTTTCAATGGCTTCACGTTTTTCGGAAAACTGGCGCCATTGATTATCGGTTAACAAATTCATTTCATGCGCCGCTTCTGACAAGCGTAAATCCGCATTGTCTTCGCGCAACATCAAACGGTATTCCGCACGTGAAGTGAACATGCGATACGGCTCGGCGGTGCCACGGGTAATCAAATCATCCACCAGCACCCCGATATAAGCCTGATCACGTTTTGGATACCATGATTCAAGCTCCTGCACTTGCCGGCTAGCGTTAATCGCTGCCAGCAAACCTTGCGCAGCCGCCTCTTCGTAACCGGTTGTGCCGTTAATTTGTCCAGCAAAAAACAAACCGTGAATGTATTTATTTTCCAGCGTCGGCTTCAAATCACGCGGGTCAAAATAATCATACTCAATGGCATAACCGGGGCGGGTTATGTGTGCATTTTCAAAACCTTTTATGCTGCGTACCAGCGCAAACTGCACATCAAACGGCAAGCTGGTGGAAATGCCATTCGGGTAAATTTCGTTGCTGCTTAAACCTTCCGGCTCAATAAAAATCTGGTGTGAATCCTTATCGGCAAAGCGATGAATTTTGTCTTCAATCGACGGGCAATAACGTGGGCCGACACCTTCAATCACGCCCGAATACATGGGCGATCGATCGAGTCCGCCGCGAATAATATCGTGTGTGTTTTTATTCGTGTGTGTAATCCAGCAACTGATTTGTGGCGGATGATCGGCCACCGATCCAGTAAACGAGAACACCGGTGTCGGTGTGTCGCCGGGCTGTTCCTGCAATTGTGAATAATCAATGGAGCGACTATCAATGCGCGGCGGTGTACCGGTTTTTAAACGGCCTACCCGCAACGGTAATTCACGCAAACGATCCGCCAGAGATAGTGACGGCGGATCACCGGCACGGCCACCGGAATAATGACTCATACCAATGTGAATTAATCCGCCGAGAAACGTACCCACCGTTAACACCACCGTGCGCGCCTTAAAGCGCAAACCCATTTTAGTGATCACGCCGGTTACGCGATCATTTTCAACGATCAGATCATCCACCGGCTGCTGAAATAGGTGCAAATTCGGCTGGTTTTCCAGCACCGCGCGTATCGCCGCCCTGTATAACTGGCGATCCGCCTGCGCACGTGTAGCACGCACCGCCGGGCCCTTGCTCTGATTCAAAGTACGAAACTGGATACCACCCTTGTCGGCAGCACGCGCCATGACACCGCCCATGGCATCAATTTCCTTCACCAGATGACCCTTGCCGATGCCACCAATCGCCGGATTGCAACTCATCTGACCCAAAGTCTCAATGTTATGTGTCAGCAACAGCGTTTTCGACCCCATACTCGCCGACGCCAGCGCCGCCTCGGTACCGGCATGGCCGCCGCCAATTACAATTACGTCGTAGGAATCTGCGTAGAACATGGTGTAGCTCTGGGTATAAGGTATTGAAATGAAGGCGAATTATAGGGCTATTTGTCTCATAAATAAAAACATAAGTGCTGAGGCTACGGCTAACGGCAAGACCACCCATAATATATGTATACCGGAATGTCGATCTACATAACAACGCCTGGAGATGTGTGATTGGTAATCCGGAAGCTGCCGCATTAATATGCGGCGAGACGAATTCATTACAAGTGATAGGCCAGTGGCCTATCACACTATAATACGGGTTTCTATCTAACCAACTGTAGGCATGTGATTCGTTGGACCGCAAAATATGACCACCCTGACCTCGTTGATCCCAGACTTAGATGTCCTCATAGCACTCGCGCCAGAAGAACTTGCGGAGGTCGCTTTGCGTTTAGCTTACGAGCGTCGTCAGAACGATCTCGTTCTTCTTCAGTCTGTCGCGACTGACATCAACGGTACACCAGGTGGCAACGACGGTTACCCCAACAATCGGAGAAGAGAAGCAGAGTTGGCAGTAGCTGAAGCATGGAGTTGGCTCACGGTACAAGGACTTCTGATTCCGGAGCTAGGAACGAATGGGAGAAATGGATGGATGCTTTTGAGCCGCCGCGCAAGGGCCGTACTCGCTAACGACACCTTTAAAACATACGCGCGTAGCGTCGCGTTTCCTAAAACATTGCTCCACCCTTCTATAGCCGACGAGGTCTGGCTCGATATCGTACGCGGAGATCTAGAAACAGCAGTGTTCAAGTCGTTTCGGGCGGTTGAAATAGCCGTTCGCGATGCGGGGAAGTTTGCAGATACGGATGTCGGAACGCAGCTAATGCGAAAGGCCTTTGATAAGGCGACCGGGCCACTTTCTGACCAGCAGCAACCTGAAGCGGAGCGTGAGGCATTGGCACACTTGTTTGCCGGCGCAATCGGTTCATATAAGAACCCGCATTCTCATCGCACAGTTACGATTAATGACGCGACAGAAGCACAAGAAATGGTCGTCCTGGCAAGTCATTTGCTCCGCATTGTTGATAGCAGACGGTAGGGCCGTAGGATCTAATATAAATTTATACAAATCATCCCAGATCATTCACCACCGACTGCCGAATATTTTCCGGTATAGGATCAAGACTATGCTGATATGCCGGATGATCTATACCCATGGCAAGTTTCGCTCCGGCTTTTGCTTTCTTCACCATATCCGTCGTTAATTCAAACCACATGAAATGCACGGCTGAAGTTTTGTCTTCGGTTTCGCGTTCCAGATCTTCATTGGCGATGTGATGTACGGGATCGCAATCACCCACCCTGACCCAGATTTTTTTATCTATGCCGCGCATTTTGCGCCAGCGCCTGTTTGCTCTTCCACATCGTTGTATTCAATCATCAATAATGGAGACGTATCTATTTTTCGAATCAGGATCCACCTGTCTTCTCTATGAACATAAATAGATTCATCCCCATCAAACAATCTTTCTAGCCCGCCTCAATTACTGGTATACCAAGCGCCATGGCAACACCCTTGCCATAAGCCGGATCGGCTTTCAGGCAGTTAGCTATGTGTCGGATTTTAATCTCGCGCGGCGCATCGCCCATGGCGCGGGCGGTGTTGTCGAACAGCGCCTGCTGCTGCGCCGGTGCCATCAGGCGAAACAGCGCGCCGGGCTGGGAGTAATAATCCGTATCTTCGCGGTGATTCCAGTGATCTGCGGCGCCTTCAATACTGAGCGGCGGTTCACGGTAATCTGGCTGTTCCTGCCACTCGCCGTAGCCGTTGGGTTCATAACCCAGAGTGCTGCCATGGTTGCCATCCACTCGCATGGCACCGTCACGATGTGAGCTGTGAAATGGACACTGCGCTGCATTCACCGGGATTAAATGATGGTTAACACCGAGACGATAACGCTGTGCATCACCATAGGAAAAAAGTCGGCCCTGTAACATTTTGTCGGGAGAGAAACTGATACCCGGCGGTACATTGGCAGGATTAAAGGCGGCCTGTTCCACTTCGGCAAAATAGTTTTCCGGGTTACGGTTAAGCGCCATGATGCCAACCTTGATTAACGGGTAATCTTTGTGTGGCCAAACCTTGGTGAGATCAAACGGGTGATACGGCACCTTGGACGCATCTTTTTCTGGCATCACCTGCACGCACAACTCCCACTTCGGATATTTTTTATCTTCAATAGCCTGATACAAATCAGCCTGATGGGTTTCGCGATCTTTACCGATCAACGCTTCGGCATCGGCATCGGTCAGATTTTTAATGCCCTGCTTGCATTTGAGGTGGAACTTTACCCAGTAACGTTCGTTTTTGGCATTGATAAAACTGAAGGTGTGGCTGCCGAAACCATGCATGTGCCGATAACTGGCAGGTATGCCACGATCACTCATTACAATGGTAATTTGATGTAAGGCTTCCGGTAATAGTGTCCAGAAATCCCAGTTGTTTTTCGCGCTGCGCATATTGGTACGCGGGTCGCGTTTTACCGCATGATTAAGATCAGGAAATTTCAGTGGATCGCGCAAAAAGAATACCGGCGTGTTATTGCCAACCAGATCCCAGTTGCCTTCTTCGGTGTAAAACTTGACTGCAAAACCGCGAATATCGCGTTCGGCATCGGCTGCACCGCGCTCACCGGCCACTGTCGAAAACCGTGCGAATAATTCGGTTTTTTTACCGACCTTGGAAAATATTTTCGCGCGCGTATATTTTGTAATGTCGTGGGTAACGGTAAAGGTACCGTAAGCGCCGGAGCCTTTTGCATGCATGCGGCGTTCTGGTATGACTTCACGATCAAAATGCGCCAGCTTTTCCAGAAACCAGATATCCTGCAACAGCATCGGGCCGCGCGGGCCAGCAGTCATGGCATTCTGATTATCCGGTACCGGACAACCCGCGTTAGTGGTTAATTTCTTTTTCTTGGACATGGCATATTCCTTCTCGTTTGTGTGTAGGGGTGAAACCGATGGCTTCTTACAGCCAATTTCACCGTTGATAGGATGTGAGATGAATCAATTCTCTCTAAACAGGTATTTGCTTTGTAACATCTTCTTCCGGAAAGAGACTACGACTCCAGTCAGCCCAAATCATTCGTACAGGTGTTACAGACTGCGCCAGAGATATTAGCCCTAAACAGCAGCATGTCTAATTGATATTGCTCAACAGGGTGATTGGATATATCAATCAATAAATTTGATTGATATTAGTGAAAGCGGCTGCTTCTTTATGGATTGTGTAATGGTTGCAGTTGTGTGTCATGCAGCCTGGCCAGAATTACCTGGGCCAATACGGCGCCAATCAAGGCCCATAACATGTCGGATTGTGTATCCCACACGTAACCTTGGGTGCCCAGAAATGCTTCCGCAGCTTTTTCGGATAACAATGCCACCCACCATTCAAGGAGTTCGTAAAACGCGCTGATGGCTAAAACCACGCAACACACAATAAAGAACAACATTTTTCCCGGTGCCAACGGTGAGCGACGCAGCAGGATTTCGCGTGCGGCAATGGCGGGAATAAATCCCTGCGCCAGATGGCCGAGCTTGTCGTAGTTATTTCTTTCGAGATTAAAAATTTCTTTCAGAAAATCAAACAACGGTACTTCGGCATAAGTGTAATGGCCGCCGATCATCAGGATGATGCTGTGTACCAGAATCAAAACATACAGCAAGGATGTTAGCGGAAATGTTTTGCGCGTCCACACCATCACGGCCAGTGCAATAAGGGCCGGTGCCACTTCCAGCCACCAGGTTGGATAATCTTTTGGATTAATGGCTGACCAGATCAGTACAACAAAATAGATAGTCAGCCATACGATATTTTTAGTATTGACCATGGTCTTACCTATTTGTATAGATGTTTGTTACACGTCATTTGCTGCTTAGTTTAATACGCTCAAAATCTCTGATTAACTGGTAGTACCTATGCCTGCTATATATGAATATTTCTTTATTCAACCAATAAACTAAATACAAAGCCGGCAAGAGAGTGATTAGCAACAAAACTGCATTATCCGCATTTATAGAAGAACCTATCCAGTACAGGGTGCCGAAGCCAATGCTTTCGAGAATCACGATAACGCCCAAAGTGATCAGGCCCATAAATAGCCGCCTGACGCCCAGGCCCCACATTCTCACTTTGGGTGTTAATACTGAATTTCTCAGCAGCCCTATTTTTTTCAATCCTGTAAATGAATAGTACAAACCATCAAGCATTAAATAAAACAATACGCACCATAAACCCGCCAATATATATTGATTTTGTTGACGTGCGGCTGTAAACATGAAAATTATCATAATGAATATATATACCAGTATTATGCCTGTGCCCCAGTGAATTATTTTTTCAATCAGCGTGTTGTTACTTTTTTGTTTGATGTCTGCTTTCTGCATCACTATTGGATTTCTATACAAGCGTGCGCTTTGGCCCGATGCAATACCAAAAAAAACCAGGCTGAGATCATGCTCTTTGTATTGCTCGTACAAAGCTCGCTCTTTCAAAGACCAGCCAAACAGGCTGTTGAGTTTTGCCAACTCCCTTGCCGGCATATTAATTGAGGTGGCCAGTAATCCCGATGCCGGTTGAACGTATTTTATTAACCAGGCAAACACTTCGTGGCCGGCTTTTTTTAATTCAATAAAGTCATGTGTATTGGGATGATTCAGCACACGGTCAATATACGTGTTGTTTTTGAATTTACTTTTTTTCCAATGCTCCAGCAGGACGAGAATACTTTCTTCCTGTTCCGACTTTGTGGTTATGGGTTCAACAGGCTTTTGAGGCATGGGCTGTGATTCATCTATCACGATACGCACAGGCTCTTCTTTAACGTCGACAACTTCTATCTGTATGGGTTGCTCATAATGAATGCCCGATGGCTCGACTGGCTGCCTTTCTTTATTTGAAGGTATACGGGTCGGTGTGCCTGCCTGTTTTCTGGCCAGCTCAAATGCCTGTCTGATTTGGCTGAACTGCTCGGGATGCTCTTCCGGTCGATAGGTTTTAATTAACGCACTATAGGCTTTTTTGATAGTTTCAATATCGGCATCCGGCTTAACACCCAGGGTTTTCCACCACATTAAAACCAGTCCCTGTTTTCTATTTCATCGAGTAATTTTTGCAGCGCGCTGACGTCGGTGGCAATATTTTTTTCATCTTGTGAGGCCAGTGTTTTATTAAAGGTATCAATCCATTCTCCAATTTGTTGTCTGCGCTCACCCACGGATTGCTCGTAGAGCCTGTCCATGCGAATGGTCAGTGCTTTATTGACGGCCTTGTCGCGAGGGTGGATTTTTAGCTCGGCCAGTTTTTTAAAGGCGTCGTCTACCTCCTCCTCCGACATACGTCCTTCGGTTTGCCGAATGACCAAACGCTGATGCGTGCCGCTGCCGTTTTGTGCCAGAACTTCCAGCAAGCCGTTTACATCATAGGTAAATCGCACATCGACATAACGCAACTTCGGGTCTTTCGGCATGGGTGAACTGAGCTCGCCCAGATAAATGTTATTCGCCGCAAAGCGGCTTTCGCCCTGGTAGATTTTTAATTCCACTTCGTTTTGTTTGTCTGTTATGGGTGTGAATCGTTCTTCTTTACTGATGGGAACGGTCTGGTTACGTTCTATGATGGGTGTGAATAAGTGATTTTCCGGTTCGCTTTCATTGTGTGTCGCTATGCCCATTGAATAGGGCATTACATCGGTCATCACTATTTCATTTAATTCCTCGTGGCGCGCTATTAATCCGGCCTGGATGGCAGCACCTAATGCCACCACATGATCTGGATTTTCAGTCTGGCGTGGGAATCGCTTGAATAATTTAGTCACAAACTGATGCATCACCGGCATGCGCGTCGAACCTCCGATTAAAACGATGTCATGAAAGTCATTGGGATTGAGGTCCGTGTCTTGCATCACCCGAATAATCGGTTCGCGAATTCTGTTTATTAGACTGTTAGCGATTTTCTCAAACAGGGTTTGGTTAAACTGAACAGCCGTATTCTCGTTTAACTGAATTTCAACGGTGTTAGATTTGGTTAATTGTTTTTTCGCTGCCTCGGCCAGTTTATAAGCCATGACATGGCTGATTGGCTCAATTTTTTTATCAATACATTCTTGTTTAATCCAGTCAACTATCACCTGGGTAAAGTCTTCGCCACCCAGGTGGTTATCACCTGCACTCGCGTGCACTTCAAAAACACCGTTAAAATATTCCAGTATGGTGACATCAAAGGTGCCGCCGCCCAGATCCAGCACCAAATATTTTTTATCGTCCTCACTATCATT
>JANOOU010000425.1:0-3925 GCA_031421475.1 Gammaproteobacteria bacterium
CGGATATAACCGGACAATTCGGCGCTTGAGTCTGGGATTATTTTTTTGCTTACGGTGCTGTCGTCCATGGCAAAAATACTAACATGCCCCGAAATTGGGGGCAATTACTATATGCCCCTAAGATTGGGGCATGAAAAAAACTATCCATAGCCAACAAAGCGCGCTTATTCGCGAAGCCTTAAAACAGGTAAGAGAAAAGGCCGGCCTTACGCAACGTGATCTTTGCCGGGTTCTGGGCAAAGAACATACCTTTATATCCAAATGTGAACTGGGAGAAAGGCGTATCGATATTGCGGAGTTCTTCTGGATATGCAAAGCCTGTAATGCCTCACCAAAAAAAGAAGCCGATAAGCTTATGAAAGCTTTTGAAGATCTGTAAGAATCAAGAAAGAAATGGGCACCAGAGAGCAATTAACCCTAATATTAGAAAATATTGCTCTCTGCTACCTATTCGCAGGCGCTTACAAAGATTAAGGTGAGAAATAATTCGAACACTGTCATTAATGGGACCATCCCTTAAATTGGCAAGAAGGAAGAATGACCATAGCAACTCTCCCCTGGATCACCACCGCAGCTGGCGTCAACATGCCATGCCTCATTTATGGCACGGCGTGGAAAAAAACAGACACGGCAGATCTGGTTGAACAAGCGCTGCTGGCGGGATTCAGAGGAATCGATACTGCGTGTCAACCCAAACACTATGATGAGGCGCTGGTAGGCGTGGCACTACAACGCGTTAACCAACAGGGTATTCCACGCGAGAATTTGTACCTGCAAACAAAATTTACATCACTCTCCGGTCAAGACCCCGTACGCATACCTTATGATAAATCCGCACCCGTAGACGTACAGGTCGCCCAGTCGTTTGCCACGTCACAACACAACCTGCAAACCGATTATGTCGATGGCCTGATCTTGCATTCGCCTTATTCTACCCACGCAAAAACCCTGCATGCCTGGCGCGCAATGGAGTCGATTCAACAGGCGGGTGGTGCGCGACAGCTTGGTATTAGCAACTGTTACGATCTGACAGTGCTGCAAGCTCTCTATAAACAGGCTCATGTAAAACCTGCAATCGTGCAAAATCGTTTTTATAAAGATACGGGTTATGACGTTGCATTACGTCAATGGTGCAGCGCGCATGGCATCATCTATCAGAGTTTCTGGAGCCTCACTGCAAATCCGCACATTCTCAATAGCAAAACACTGCAAGATCTCGCCACGCAATATCATAAGACTGTGGCACAGTTATTTTTTCGGTATTTACATCAATTGGGGATAGTGCCCTTAACTGGCACCAAGTCACCACAACACATACAGGATGACCTGGGCATCTTTGATTTTGAACTGGCAACTGACGATTGTGAAAAACTCAGCGCAGTGTTAGCTTAAGGGTTCGGAGTCAATGTCGGTAAGTTAAGGTTGCCACGTTTTTTTGTAGGTTCGAATTTATTCGGACAATGGCCTGTTTAAAGGCGCCTTTGTGCGAATAAATTCGCACCTACATTCTTAACTTACCGGCATTGGGTTCGGAGTCCTTAAATTCAATCAACGATATATTTCTTTCACCGCGCGCGCACCCATATAGGTAACAATAATCGGCATCAGAGAGCAATATTTCTAATATTATGGAACCACTGAATAAGTCAAAAAATTATGAATGCAGGGCGTATAAGTGCAGCGCATCCGCCGATTACTCTGGTGGATGCGCTACGCTTATCCACCCTACAACTTAGCCAGCGTAAAAAGCTCCGAAGGCTTCATCTTTAACGCATTGGCAATTCGAATAATATTCATCAGCGAAATATTTATTTCACCGCGTTCTATCGCACCCATATAGGTACAATGGACGCCGCAATACGAGGCGAATTCTTCTTGCGAATAGCAGATGCCTTGGGTATAACGTTATAAACTTAAAATTAAATAAAGCAAAGTATCAGACTGAACCTATACTTCCCCACCTCACGCCCGCTACTCCTGGATTCAAAAATATGATCCCCTGGACATTATTAGGCACAGCCAACATTCCCAATAACGGTGGTGTGCTGAAGCTAACGCAGCGCGAGAATGATTTTTCTATTCATCTAAAAGGTGTGCGTGGAGAGCTCATGAACAGTCGCGACCATTGTTCAGAACTCGCGCTGGCTGAGTTAGGTTGTGCACATATTCAGGGGGTCGAAAATACTAAAGTGTTAGTCGGAGGCCTGGGAATGGGTTTCACACTGGCTGCAGCGCTCAACGTAATATCAAAAAGTTCTCAGGTCATTGTTGCTGAATGGGTACCCGAAGTTATTGAATGGAATAAAGGTCCACTAGGTGAATGTGCAGGCAGGCCGCTTAATGATAATCGGACGCGGGTACACCAGGGTGATGTCGCTGCACTGTTCAAAACCAAGCAAGCCACTTTTGACGCTGTTTTATTAGATGTTGATAACGGCCCTGAAGGCTTTACGCACACTGACAATACCCATCTATATTCAATCGAAAATTTACGGGCTATACGACAAACGCTTCATCCTGGTGGCGTGTTAGCAATATGGTCAGCCTGGCATGATCCAAAATTTACCCTGCAACTGAAAAAAGCTGGCTTTAAGGTTGAGGCTCCAACTGTCAGGGCACATAAAGGCAAAGGCAGTCGTCATACTATTTATTTGGCCAGTAAAATATAACAAGGCAGTAACGATGAATCGGCTCGAGTTATTACATTGTACTGTTCGTTTACAAAGTTCCAGTTCACCGCCTTACATTTGACCATTAGGCTGCTGCACCCTGTAAAATCCAGGGACTGATCCGAATGGCACTTACTTAAAACTACGGTAGCGGCGGCTGCCTCCGCGATAATTGCTACAGACAGCTGTAGGGTGCCAAAACTCAACTTTGGGTGTAACGCATCCACCTGCGCAATCGGCGGATGCGTTACACTTATCCGCCCTACACCATTATTTATTTCTGTATTGGCATTTACTTAAACCTGTTTCTACAATGGCTTGTCCTTAAGCAAGTAGCATTCAGAACTGATCCTAAAATTGGATTCGGGCCTGCAACAGCACCATAAACTTACTGGCGCAAAAAGAGCACTATGAAATCTATTCCACTGCTATTCGAACTGGCCTTTATCTCGCTGTTACTTGTTGGTTGCAGCAGCGCACCTTATAAAGAGTCGGCTGAAACAGCTCATTACACGAGCAGGCTGGAAGCCAAAAATAATAAAACCGAAATCCATACAAAACTAATGGCACAGCATCAGGAATGGCGCGGAATACCGTACAAACATGGCGGCTTGAGCAAGCGCGGAATCGATTGTTCAGGCTTTGTCTATTTAACTTATCGTAATAAATTCGGTATAAATCTACCCCGCTCTACTGAGCAACAATCGGAGTTTGGGATACAGATTACAGCACGCGAAATGCGTGCAGGCGACCTGATTTTTTTCAAGTCGCTGTTCACAGAACAACATGTTGGTATTTACCTGGGCAAGGGTACTTTTCTACACGCATCAACGAGTCAAGGCGTGAAGATATCCAATATGGACAATGTCTACTGGCGTGACAAATTCTGGAAAGCACAAAGAATTTGATCGGTATCATGTAGCATAATTTCAAATGTTCGTGATTCAATGTTCCGTGAAATATAAAAATACTTTTGCACAAAGTGTAAAAGTGGATTACGCCACGATAATCGCCCTGCGGCACATAAAATTTATGCCCGCATGAATCTCCCTGCTTAAGGAACCGATTTTTAAAACATCTGAAGAAGCATCTATATTTTATCTCTCACAAAAAATAAGCTGTGTTGTTAAAATCACCAGCTCGAAATAACAGAAAAAATATAATTTAGCCGAGATGGTGATCTATGACTGTTGAGCCTGTCATCACACTTTTTTCCGTACTGTTGGTCGCGGGTGCCGCCCAGGGATTGTTTCTGG
>JANOOU010000426.1:0-2926 GCA_031421475.1 Gammaproteobacteria bacterium
AAATTTTTTGTTTACGGTAATATTTTCAGAGCTGATATTAGTTAATATAAATTGTATGCCTTCTTCACTACCCTCAATTTTGAATTGAATCAAATCCATTGTCATTCCTTCAGCGGATAAAAACGCTAATAATAGGATAAAAATAACAAACAGCTTGTTACTTTTTGTATGTTGTAAAATCACCGGTATCTGCCCTTGCTTTGTTTTCTGCGTTGAGATCGTAGTAATAATCTCGCCTCCCTGCTTTTAATGATGCGACTTCAAGAAAACAAATGGAGAAAACAAATGGGGTCGGACACGATTTTTACAGAAAAATATCGTGTTTGACCCCATTTATTCTTTTACCCGATATAGATGACAGTTTCTCGCAAAATTTTTGCGCATCAAACCATGTCACATTTTCAATGGGGGCATCAAGATTCACGCACTGTGATGGGTTAACTCCCGTAATATCAAGATACATTTTTTGTGTAACTGGAGTTTCTAATACTTTTAAAAATTTATTAAGCATGACTTTATGAACAGGTAATTCTAAAGGGAGCCCATGATCCGACCCCATAAAAAATTCACCTGCCGACACCTCAATAAAGTTATAGCCACAACCCGCAATATCAATATTTATCGTAGTGACGCTCATAGCTTCAGTATTTCCACGCAATGTAAAACCAATAAATCCGTCACTTTCTTGATAAAAGTATAATCCAGCGTTTCCGGTGTGTCGCTCGGCTGATGGTAATGAGGATTACGAAATTCAGACGTGTCGGTCCACATCAATGCCGGAAGGCCTGCCGTCCAAAAAGGTGAATGGTCGCTACGCAACATGTCAGGAAAGTGCTGCTCCATACCATCGAAGATCTCAAGTGTTTTAACCGGCAGATCAGATACATATTTCTCTGCTGTTTCGATCAAGGTTACTGCATATTTATTGGATGCTTGGTTCATCAAAATACCGATGAAATCCGCAGTATCACCGAGATTGATGGGTAACTCTGTGGGCGATGTTTGAGAGCCAGGAGCGTGGTCACAATACCCAATCATTTCGAGAATGTGCACTGCCTCGAGTTTGTGGCTGGACGCAGATAAATAATTTTTGACGAAGTCTTGGCTGCCCAGTAGTCCGTCTTCCTCGCGGTTGAAGGCTACATAGGTGATCGGCAACGGCCCAACGGACGAGAGTGCTTTTGCTGCTGCCAACATTCCCGCTACTGCGCTGGCGTTGTCATCCGCGCCGGGGGTTTTCGGAACACTGTCGTAGTGCGCGCCGATCAGGATACGTGCCTGCGTGGGATCTTTCAGTGTCGTGGCTACGATGTTTTCGTATTTGCCTTGCCGTGTGGTGTGCAGACCAAGCTGCTGAAACTCATTTTCAATCCACACAGCGACTTGTTTGTTACTGCGTTCTTCTTGTTGAAAATGGCGGGGTATAGATATTTTTGCGACTATTTCTTTGAGATACCGTAAATCGTAGTTGCTTAATAGCTTCTCGATAGCTGGAGTGTGATTCGTGGGGCTTCCTGTTTTTGAGTTACGGATTCGCATTTATATTCTTTTACAGTAGGTTCGCATGCCCAGTTTCTGTCATGGAATTGTTAAAACATTTCACGCACATGGGATGGAATTTATCTTTCATAATTGTATTTAAAGAGCCTTCATCTTCATCTGTTTGGATCGTATACCTATTTTTTAAGGTAAAAAAATCAAACTCTTCCTTAGTAAAATAATATTTTTGCTCTATTGAATAATTTTCTTCTATCTTTAATAAAATGTTAACCACTGCAATATCTATTGGCTGACTTTTCTGAGATGCGTCTTTAAAGCGAGCATATATTGCGTTAGAGACATAAGGTATCAGTCCCGATTCGCCGTGAATTTTACAAAGTATTAATCCCATTAGATCACCGTAACAAACTATATCCTTGTTATTTTTTATTGACAGGGGGCTGTTAATGACATTGTGGCTGGCCCTGTTTCCCTCTCGTATTTTCTTCGCGCTAATTATTTATAGACTGGTTGTCCTGAGTAAAACGAGACTAATTCATCGGCAAACAAATAAAAAACATGGTAGTAGGCAAGTTTTTTAATCCAATGAAAAGGAATGCCTGTTTCGCCATAAAAAGCCCCAGCTAATTGCCCGTATATTGCCCCAATCGTGTCCGCATCACCACCCAAATTTACCGCTTTGATTGCACCGTCTTCAAAACTTTCTGAGTTGTGAAATGCCCACAAAGCTGCTTCCAAAGAATCCACAACATAACCTGTAGATTTAATCTCATTGCGCGACTTGTTTTTATAACTGCCTTTTGCAATTTTATCGATAGCTTCGACAAGTGGTGACGATTCCCAATAATTCTTAACTGGTGTATATCCTGGCGACAATATCGTTTCTTTATTTTCACCAAAAAGTGCGCCTAATATCAATGCAGCAAACAAGCGACACGCATCGACCGCTTCTGTTGCTGCATGGGTTGTTTTAGAACTCTCGGCTGCAAATTTATACGCATCTCTAGGTTCGGAAGCATAAAACAGTACAATAGGTGCTAAACGCATTAATGAACCATTCCCGGCTGAGCGTGGATCGTCACTTCCGGCCATAGGCTCGCCCGTGTCAATAAATTTTTGTAGTGCTGCACTCGTTGTAGCACCGATATCAAAACAGGTGTTTGTGGAACTAAAGGCTCCTTCCTTCCACCACGAAACAAACAATTCCATTTGATCGCGCGCATCAAAGGTACATCGCCTTAATAAACTATGCGCCAAACATAAAGCCATGCTGGTGTCATCCGTCCAATACCCGCGTTTCAAGTCGAAGGGTCCACCACCAACAATATCCGTAACTACATTGGCATCAGGACGGGGTTGAAACTCCAGCGTCGTACCCAGCGCGTCACCCGCTGCCAAACCCAATAATGCACCTCTAAATCGATTT
>JANOOU010000427.1:0-2233 GCA_031421475.1 Gammaproteobacteria bacterium
CCAGCTCAGGGTAAAATACACCGCATTGGATTCTCTTGGCAGCAGATCGGTCTCTATATTTTTTTCACTGTAGCGATAACCCAACGTCGTTGACCAGTCTTTGTTAATCGAATAATACAACGCCGGTATGGCCGTAATACGTGTGTAATCGAACACAACCTGCACATTGGTATCCTGATCGGGACGGTATTTTGTTCTATTTAAATCCATTGACCAGGACAGCCGCTCGGTTAGATTGCGGGTGTAATACACTTTAGCCGTATCGGTTTCATTCAGGCCACCGGTAGAGGATGCAACGCGATTACGCCCGGCACTCAGCTCAAAACGGGAAATTTCATTTTTTTGCGTATAACTGACATTGTATACCTGACCTTTTTGTTCAGAATCCGATACAACCCAGTTCCCTGCTAGCAGAGTCTCAACAAAATTTCGATCGAAGTAATGTGCGCGCGTCTGGTTATGGATGGTCGTGATATTTGAACCGGCTTGCAGGCTCAAGCGGCTATTTTCTTCAAAATTATGCTGATAGCCGAGCTGCCATACGCTGTAGTCGTAATCCTGTTTGCGTTCACTGGCCTGGGTCACGGAGCTGTACCCAGAGTATGCAGGGATGTTAGAGCATGGCCTAAAAAAGCTTCCACATACCTCTCCATCGAATTTTAATCCATTACCCTCACCTTCATACGCAGACTGATAATACGTCACACTCACTGAATCCCGTTCGGATAATTCGCGGGTCAATTCCAAACTGCCAGACTGTTCAACATAATTGATAAAATTAATCACTTTGTGATTACCATAGTCCGGGTCGCCGGGTTCATCGTACTCAGAATCCGTGTACGATAAATTCACTGATACGTTCCAGCGCTCACTAAACTGGTAGCGCCAGTTCGGCGAAATATTGGCCGTTTTTTGCTCTACAACCTGATCAATACCGCTGGTTTCAAGCGTGGTATCCAGATTGGATCTGGTAACATAACTGGTCGTGATGCCATATACACTCAGCTCGGTCGCCTGACGCCAGTTAATACCGGCCTTGCCTTCATTACGATCCAGTTCCTTATGATTTTTGTAGCGCGTAGCCTGCCAATCCAGATCCGCAACCAATGACTGGTCTTCTTCTTCCATAATAATTTTTATGGCAGGACTAAACGTACCACCGGTTACGGCCAATTCATTGTTTTGTGTGGAAAGATGAATATTGTCGTTGCGTTCGACACGTAAATAATAAGATGGCTCTAACGACCAGGCAGCCAGAATTGACGGGCTGCTCATCGACAGCGCTAATAACAGAAAAAACGTGCGGCAATTATTCACAAAGAACTCACACTCAAGGTACGACTACGACATCACCATTTTGCAGAATGATGTTTTGTTCTAGCGATTTACCCTTGGATACGTCATCGTATTCAAAATTCATGGCCACTTCCTTGGCGCTACCCGTCGACTCCTTAACAGCTATACGCCGCAAAATTTTTATATCGTTGGATTTGGCATAAGGATCCAGCCCACCCGCCATAGCTAGCGCCTGCATCACATTTGCATATTGTGTAATGATAAATTCACCCGGACGTTTGACCTTACCAACAATAAATATTTTACTGTTTACCTTGAGCACCGAAACGGTCACAACCGGATCAGGAATAAAGCGTTTAATTTGCGCGGCAACCAACTGCTGAACCTGCGGCGCTGTTTTACCACCCGCCTGCAACTCACCTACCAACGGAAAGCTGATACCGCCATCAGGGCGTACCAGTACTTCTTTTTGCAAGCCCTCTTCTTTCCAGACGGATACTTCCAGCACATCCCCCGGGCTTAGCAGATACGGCATATAGGGTGCCTGTGAAGGACTCGATTCGGCAGCCATTGCAAATGAAAAACCTGACAGGTATACGATCACGAGACTACATAATAATTTATTAATGTTAAGCATGGATGAACACTACGCTGATTTTCTAATGAACCGGAATGATAGGCGGTCACAGGGTTGCTGCCAAGCGTTGTCTGCGTTCCGAAGGGTGATTTGCTGCGTACTTCTGATTCTTGCCCAGCACCGGGTCTGCACTCAAGCGGTGGTTATGACGTGCGTTTCACGGGTCGGCCCAGGTGATAACCCTGTGCATAATCAACGCCCATGGTTTTCAATAGCTGCAAAGTGGTTTCATCTTCCACCCACTCGGCAATGGTCTGTATCTGCATGACGTGCGCAACACGGGTAATCGCTTCGACCATG
>JANOOU010000428.1:0-2169 GCA_031421475.1 Gammaproteobacteria bacterium
AATGAGAACGATCCACGCGGCACACCAAACTCGGTTTCGGCCAGCGCCGGAATCACCGTGCGCATCATGCCTATGGTCATGCCCACCAGCAGCACCTGAAATAACTGGTGTGCAAACTGGTTGAGGTTGACGCGAATGCCGTGCTCGATGGTCATGCTGATGTTTCCTGTAAAGATTAGTTTTTTCTGAATGATGCTATGTAGGAGCGGGCCATGCCCGCGACCTGAATGTAAAAGCGATAGTCCGCAAATAAACGCAAATGCACGCCAATAAAAACAAAAGATCTTTTTTCCTTATTTGCGTGATGCACACGGATGTGCAAATGCCGCGAGCGCAGGATGCGCATGAGCGGCGCATTTGCGTTTTCTGTTTCTTTTTTTTCTTTGCTGTTTAAGTACCGCCCAAATTGAACGCCACCATGCGATCCATTTCTGCCGGGCGGGGCGGAATCGTGCTGGTGAGCGATTCAATGAATTCTTCACGCGGTAATGACAACGCCTTGTTCCAGCGTTTTTCAAATGCCAGCGTCGACATCGGTTTGCCGGAAATACCGGCACCGCAGGCGCTGCCCGAGGTGTGGCCGGGATAGAGCTCGACTTCACCGGCGAGATTCAAAATGCGTTGGTGAATGCTGTCGTACAACTGGCTCGCCATTTCGCGTTCTTTACCAGCGAGATCGGGGCGGCCAATGGAACCGACAAACAGCGTGTCGCCGGTCAAAATAAACCAGGGTGTGTCGGCACGGCGTTTGTCGGTAACAGTGATACTGATACTGTCGGGCGTGTGGCCCGGTGTGTGGATGATATCGGCCACCACATTGCCAATGGTGATTTGCTGGCCATGGCGCAGTGGCTCAAACGGAAATTTCACCCGCCCGCTGTTGCTTTCGTGCAGGCAATACAGCCCACCGCTTTTTTCCGCCAGTGCACGGCCACCGGAGTAGTGATCGGCATGTACATGGGTATCAATAATGTGGGTGATTTTCACATCCTGTTTTTTGGCCTCGGCGATGAACCAGTCCTCATCACCCAGCACCGGATCTACGGCAACACCGACATGGCAGCTGCCGCAGCCGAAGAAATAAGACAGGGTGGCTTCTTTGGTAGCGAATTGTCTGAAAAACATAAATCCTCCAGTTGAATAACAAGTTAGGTGTGGGTAGGCAGCGATTTTCTGCCCACGCGGTAATCTCTCTGCATGGGCAACACGTTGCCCGCCCGACGGATGAATCAAAAAACCAGCACCTTGTCGGCTTCCAGGGTCCAGCTTGCCAGCTCTGCCAGCGTTGAGTGGCGGGCGCCTTCCATCATTTCAGTCTCGCTCATGCCACGCGCATCCATACAGGTGCCGCACAAACCCACTTCGCCCTTGCGCATCACCTTGCCCAGCATCAGTTCAATGCTGTAGTAACCCGGCGGCACTTTTTGGCCGCGCTTGGCGCAAGTGACGGCATCGGCCAGCAGAAACAGGCGCACCTGCGCATCTTCTTTGGCTGCCAGCGTACCGGCCAGCCGCAGCGCGTTGTAGGCGCGTTCATTGCCATAGGGTGCATCGTTTAATATAAAAAGTATCTTGTTCATGGGTGCTCTCCTCATCTGTTGCTGTGGTGGTGCTCATGGGGGGTGCCTGGGGCTAATCGTTACCGCCGGTTACCGGCAATCCGGCCGCCTGCCATTCGCTGACGCCATCGGTGATTTTGCGTACCCGATAACCGCGTGCTGCCAGCAGCGTCACCGCTTCATCTGACAATAAACAAAACGGACCACGGCAATAGGCGACAATGTCCTTGCCGATGGGAAGCTCGGCCAGGCGTTGCTCGATTTCAGCTACCGGCATGGAACGGGCAAAGGGCAAATGGGCTTCGGCATATTCGGCTTCGGGGCGCACGTCCAGCACCACCACATCACCTCGGCGTGCCTGCTCCAGCAGAGTTTCGCGGCTAACCGAAGCCAGCTGTGCCGGGTCTTTCACCATCTGCTGCAACGCGCGTTGCAACTCCAGCAAATGGTTTTCAGCGACTTGACGCAGATTCACCCACAAGCGTGCCACGTCGGGCGCGGTAAGTCGGTACATCACATATTTACCCTCGCGGCGTGCGGTGATCAGGTTGGCCGCCTTCAGCGCCTTGAGGTGGGCACTGGTGAGTTTGATATCGGCCGATATTTCACC
>JANOOU010000429.1:0-1696 GCA_031421475.1 Gammaproteobacteria bacterium
GCTTAAACAGCTGCTCTACTCATTGCATCCCGCCTGAAACATCACTCGATTCAGTTCGTAAGGCGAGGGGCATCTTCAAGGTCTTAGATATAAAGTCTGTAACAAGTAGCACATAACAGCGCGGCGGCTACACAACCCTGAAAACATCGGTTTATGTATATTCTGGATTGGGTCAAAGATCAGGGATGCGGAGAAAGCGCAGCTCATCGAACAACAAAACTGATTGCTTATATCACTACAGAGGAGCGCATGTTCGAGAGAGAGATATGATTAAATTGCTTGTTTAAAGGTTGTTAATGCCTCCTGGGAAGCCAGTTGAATCCATCCCCGACCCAGTTTAATACAGCCTTTTCGTTCAAATTCTTTAAGGATACGGCTGATTACTTCACGCGTAGTGCCGAGCTCACATGCTAACAGTTGATGCGTTATCTTTAGCTTTACTGCCTGCTCACGCTCGAATAAACAACCCAATAAACATGCTAGGCGCAAACCCAGTGTATTAAATACCGTATCCTGAATCATTCCCAAAATCTCTACGATCCGCCGGCTTATATTTGCCAGTACGTAGTTCCTAAATGCATCTGACTCGCGCATGACCGCGTGAAAATTCTTTTCATTTATACACATTAAAGTAACATCCGTTTCGGCTTCTGTAATAACACTGTGCGACGTCTCGTTGAATAAATTATACAAACTTAAAAGACACAGCCCGCCCGCCTTGACTCGGTACAATGTAACTTCACGCCCGTCTGGTGCCGCGTGGAAAACACGAAACGCACCAGACATCAGTAATTTGAATTCTTTTTCTCGTGGCTGATCAGGCAGCATCATACTGCCCGCAACAACGTGGATTGTTTTGGCACACCCTATTGCTTGCTTCCACACCAGATCATCTATCCTGGCTAGCTCAGGATAAGCAGACCATAGCAATGCATCAGCAGATTTATACGAGCGATCCACCACTCCCATTAGAGCGACGTCGCGGATGTTGTTAAGTACAGACTCGTCATTAGACATGCTGTTAAAATTTCCAAGAAATTACGTCTTCTCATGATCGCCAGCCTGCGATGTGGTGTAAGGGCTAATCTAGTTCCTCAGATTAATCAAATACCCTCTTCATTAACCAACAGGCACACAATAATGACGCAAATCTCACGAATTTATTCCCTTATAATTATTCCAGTTTCAATTACATGCCTGCCATCCTTGCAAACCCAAACTCCAAAATTGCAACCATCGAAATATTTTCAGCTCGTCGTTTTATGATTCAAACTATTGATTTCCTAAATTTTTCAAGAAAGCCCCATGTTGACACGAGCTCATTCTTACACCCTTACCCCCAACAGTTTAATAATGCAACAATTGAATATCAGCAGTTTATGTATGTCCTGTATCCATGGCATACAAATCGCTGACACTCGTATTCAGTCACCTAATAACCGCAGACAAAAAAATAGCTGCTCACTACTGACCGTAATGAAAAGGCGCGCCCATCTTTTAGTTATACAGCTATTCCCAAATGCCAGAGACCTGACTCATTTTTCCTGCACCCCCCCTGTTGCCCAATAAAAAACCCCCCGCTGCTTACACAACGGAGGGTTTGGGTATTAAAAGCCTGGTAGCGTCTTGCGTGCGACGCCAGCACGCAAATAACCCGTGGCGCCGCCACACCACCAATCACTGACAGGCCCAATAG
>JANOOU010000430.1:0-2414 GCA_031421475.1 Gammaproteobacteria bacterium
AACTTGGCGATTATCGGTTTAAAGCAAAGCAAGCCGATAAATTATCAAACACTCATTTCTTCACCCTGTAACAACATCCTGTCAATTCACGCGACTTGAAATGGCTAATGAGGAATTTATAAAAATGGGTCAAATCCACCATAAAGTAATACCGGTGTCGCTGGATGATATTTTGCAAACAGATCTTATTGTATCGGTATCATCTAAGACAATACGAAAGGAAACCATAAAAGAGGAGAATATCCAGTACAAAATTATTATCGAAAAATACGTCATCGAAGAATGCATTCGCGGTGACTTTGATAAAGGAACCTCGATTGAGGTGTATGCTTCTTATAACAACCGTTTTCGCCAGTTTGCAAAAGATGCAATACAGGGAATATCACGCCATAGTATTGAACTGGTTTGCCAGGCCCCGGCGCGTGATTATACCCATGATAAAGATCGCTGTATTCTGTTATTAAACAGTCGCACTAATCGAGAATTTTATACACACAGGCATCGCGGCTTAACATTAGCCCTGGGTTGGCGTGATGAATTACTAGAGAAGATATGACGGATCTATATATTCAATATGCGGTGGATTACGTAATTGCTGTGGCGCAAAACAATTGTTTACTCGAACCAACGCCGTCGATTCGCGCCACCGCCTATTTATGAAACATTGTATTGCGCGCGCGGCAATATGGAAAACCGCATCAAGGAACAAATTCAGTTATTTTCAGATCGCACCTCTTGTCACGCATGGTGGCCCAATCCATTTCACTTGTTACTGTCAGGCATGGCGTATGTGCTGATTGAGCGTTTACATAATCTTGCGCTGCAAGGCACCGCCTGGCGCAGGCGGAGGTGCGTTCTATTCAATTAAAATTATTCAAGATAGGCGCGGTGAAGGTGCGCAACACGCGCCGCATTTGCATCCTGCTCAGTTCGCATTATCCGTTGCGTGATGTGTTTATACGCCGCACAACAACTGAACACCTGCTAACTAGAATGAGCGCTGCCCCGGCGCGTTGATAAAAAACGGGGTTTGGGGAAGTTGCACCCGCGATGTTGAAAAAAAACATGAAAATGGTGTACACGCTATCTGTTTTTCAGGGCGCGCGATGTATTGGGTGGATTGGCGGTATGGTTTTTGTTTTTGGTTGGTTTGATGAAATATTCAGGTTAGCCCGCTGCATCGCCACCAACAATGTGTAATGCATCTTCATAATCACCGCCGAAGTTAACTCTCGTGATGTCGGTCAGTCGCAGCTCAATTGGTTGATCCGTCCAAGTTGCATGTGGGGTGATTGCAAGCAATGCGGCTTGGCCGCGCGTCACCCCAAGAACACGACCAATATGGCACACATCGGGGTCTATTTTCTCTTGATGGATAGTAATGAGCGGAAAGGCAAGTCTTGCGGAGAGCAGAAGGCTTTCGATGCTTGTGAGATCAATCTTTGGTTTCCTCGGTCTGCGTTGGCCCCGTTTTTTCAGCGCCTCCTTGGCAAAGTCACTATATGGATCTGGGGAGACAGTTAAAACATCAGCGGCCCTGAAACACTCGAAACCATCAAACCACAGCCGATCACTTACCAGAGCAAGAACAAAAAACTTTGGGCCAATGGCCAAAACGTAACCGCGAATAGCGGAATCTTCAAAGCGCCGCGATAAACGAACTAAGTGCCGCTCGTTCATCGCGGCCTCAAGTTGGGATAACCGTGATTTTGCCATAGAGGGCTAACGTTAAATTAACTGGCGCGCCGCTTTTTGCGCGTCCAAATGAGCGAAGCGAATGACGTTGAATGGCTGGTTAGCGCATAACGGTATGCAATGTAATGCGCTTTGAGAAACCACTTCACTCTCCTGTATCCGTGTGGCAGGGCGGTGCAGACAACACACCAGCCAAATGCTTTGAAACCGTGGCACGGATAGTAACCGGCATCAGCCGGTATGCCAATGTATGCGTTGCGATACTTTAAACAACCTGACTAACCTTAACCGCCTTCAGGCGGCAAACACAACAAACCATAAAGATATTTCAGGCTTGTGCAATAAATAATTTTACGACGCTAACGTTGTATTAAAGGTCAAGTGGTCAGACTCGAATGGTACTTACTTAAGAAGATTTAACGGTTATTTTCCGTCATCCCCGAAGGCTTCTGTCGGGGATCTCGACTTTTATCCAGGAGATTCCCGCCAAAAACACGCGGGAATGACGGCTACCTAAAAATGCTTGCCCTTAAGTAAGTGCCATTCGAGTCTGACCTGAATGGTACTTACTTAAGGACAGTCATTGTAGGAGCGGGCCACGCCCGCGACAAAGCTACAAAAGAATGAGTCCGCAAATGAACGCAAATAAACGCTAATGAAAACAAAAGCTTTTGCATTATTTGCGTTTATTTGCGGACTTCTGCTTTTAATCAAGCAGT
>JANOOU010000431.1:0-1761 GCA_031421475.1 Gammaproteobacteria bacterium
CTCTACGGTGGGGATTGTGCGCTGGGTGCTTTGATAACCCGAGGTTCCCGCGCGGAGTGTGGGAATCAGGTAAAACATGGATAAAATCTATAATCCGCAAATACACACCAATAAAAACAAAAAAAATATATAAATTCTGCTGCTGTTTTTTTGTGGGTTTCTTACCCGGTTAATATCCTCGGCCAGCTGGCATAAATCGCGTCATTTTCTATCGGTTCAATAGTCACAATATAAACCCGTTGTTCGTGTTTTTCGCGAGCAATAAGCCCCTGTATCCATTTGCCTTTAGGTAAATCAAACCAGTGTGTGTGGCCTTCTATATCCATTTGCATAAATTGTGTGATCGGCAATTTCACCGGTTTTGGAAACCAGCGATCCCAGCGGCCGGCATAAATCGCATCGAGTGCGACAGTGGCACCTTTGGGTAACACACCCGGTTGTTCAATACGGCGCCCCCAAGGAATCAGCAGCACATCATTTTTTTTGGATTTTACCGGCAAGGTGGCTTTGGTGTTTTGAAAAAACAAACGTATATCCTGCCCACGGTAGGCATACAACACAGCGGTACACATGATTTAACTTCCAAGAATCGTCTCACGATGGCCAAACGGTTTCCACGCGGGTGCAATGACATTGGGCATGGATGAGCGTTTAAGCAAGGGCGCAGGTGTCAGCGTGAACTCACCGTAGCGTTTGTTAATGGTGTCGCGCACACGTAACAGTTTTTCGGTTTGTAATGAATAGTGGCTGAACATGTCGAGCTGGCTGCCGGTTTGCCTGGGGTTGAGCGCGGTAACCTGCACTTGAAACACACCTTCGCCGCGCCATTGTTCGTGTAGTAACTGGCGTGCCAGTTTTAAAATGTGGCGCGCATCATAGGTGGGGGTTTCGCAACGTGATGTGCTGGCCAGCCAGCCATTTTTACTGCGCAAACCAATGAAAAAATGTTGTGCCTGCAAATTATGGCGGCGCAAACGCGCGGCTACTTTTTCGGCCATGTGCATTAAATATATTTCAATAATTTGTACATCACGCGTGTTGGGCGGCATCACCTTGCCGTGACCGATGGATTTGGGTTGTGGCACATTCTGATGCAAACCGTCAGGATCTAAACCTTGGCACATCAGCCAGATACGTCGTCCCAAATTTCCAAAGCGTTGCGCCAATACGCTGACAGGTAGGTGCTGCATGTCACCGCATACATGCACACCGTGTTGCGCGAGAAACGCACCTATGCCAGTAGCAATGCCGCAGAGTTCGGTGACCGGCACATTCGTTAAGGTTTCGCGTGCCTGCCAGGGCGAAATCACGGTTAAACCGTCGGGTTTATTTAAATTGGCGGCGTATTTGGCCGTGGTTTTATCACCGCTTACACCGATGGAGCAACACAGGCCAGACACTTCAAATACTTTTCGCTTGACCAATTGTGCGATGGCCTCCGGTGTGCCCAGCAGATGTTGCACGGCGGTGATATCGAGAAAGGCTTCATCGACACTGAAAATCTCAATATCCGGTGTGATGTCTTCCAATGCCCGCATGATGCATGACGACACGGCGGCGTAACGTTCCGGCCGCGCCGCCACTTGAATGAAATCCGCGCACAGTTTTTTGGCGTCTTTCAACCGCATACCGGTTTTAATGCCTTTCATGCGCGCTTCATAGGAGCAGGTGATGAGGCAGGTACCGATTTTGCCGTTGGTGATGCCGATGGCACGGCCTTGCCATTCCGGGTGATCGGCCTGCTCGATCGAGGCAAAAAAG
>JANOOU010000432.1:0-2124 GCA_031421475.1 Gammaproteobacteria bacterium
TTGAAATAAAACCGGCACCGGCACGAATATACCGTGACAGCCAAAGACGCATGGTCGAAATTTCTGCATCGCTGCAAGCCGGCACCACTTTAAATGAAGCCATGGCCGAGGTGAACGGCAAATTATCGGATCTGACATTACCGGATGGTTACAATCTGTATGACGCGGGTGCATTAAAAAATCTGCACGAAGGCAAACAAATGGGCGCCATCCTGCTCGCACTCGCGCTGTTTCTGGTGATGGTAGTGATGGCGGTGCAATATGAATCGTATAGCAACCCGATCATTATTATTATTGGCGCCGTGTTTTCAATTATTGGCGTGGCCGTGAGTGTGCTGCTGGTGTTGCACGGTGAGTTTTCCATGCCCGCAAAAATCGGCATGATCCTGTTAACCGGCATCGTGGTGAATAACTCGATTATTTTACTGGAGCAAGTTGAAATTCAACGCGAACAGGGCTTTGCACTGCTGGAAGCTATCACCAGCGCGGCCAGCTTGCGTTTGCGGCCCATACTCATGACCACACTCACTGCCGTTGTCGGCACGTTGCCACTGGCACTGGGTTTGGGTGAAGGCTCCGAGATGCTGCAACCGATGGCCGTCGTCACCGTATTCGGTATGTTATTCGCCATGGTGATTTCATTATTAATGGTACCCACCCTGTACTATCTGCTACATCGCAATCGCGTATCATGAAAAACTGGTTATCCCCTGCGCAATTTACACCGCTGAATGAACACGACATTCATGTCTGGTTATTTCATGTCAACACCACAGCACCTGCCATCAAGCGTTTCTATCCCCTGCTTAATGCGGCGGAAAAAGAACGCAGTGAACGTTTTGTACATTTCATACATCGCAAACGTTTTATTGCCGCACACGGTTTTATGCGCAGTGTGTTAGCACTTTATACGCAACAAGCCGCTGAGACGTTGGAATTCGACAAGGGTGAACACGGCAAACCTTTTTTGATTCACAACACCCACCTGCACTTCAACCTCAGCCATTCACAAGACATCGCCATGCTCGCCGTCGGCACGCAAGATATTGGCATAGACGTGGAATGTATTAACAGAACCAACGACTGGCAAAAAATCATACAACGTTTTTTTACCGCATCGGAACAGAAAAAAATCCTGTCTTTAGATGAGTCATTACAACAACGCGCCTTCTTTGAAGTATGGACACGCAAAGAAGCACACATGAAAGTCACAGGCCAGGGTTTATTTTTGGCACCCGGCCAATTCACTGTCAGCGTGCCACCGGAACCTGCCGAATTACTGGCATTAAATAACAAACAGGATGTGAAACAATGGACCATGTTCGATATCGAACTACCACCGTCTGCCCGTGACTATTGCGCCTGCGTATCGCAAACCGGTCATACCGGCACGCTGCTAACGTTTTTGTTTAGCTAACCATGATCAACATCGTCCATTACAACGAAGAATCGCAACGCACTCTTGCGGAAGCGCTGGCGAAAAAACTGGGATTAAAATGTGCACCAGTGACCGAAGCAGGCACCGGCCTGGTTTTGAATTTCACGCCTGCGTATCTTGAAATGCGCGACCTGGAACAAAATGTCGCCATACATGTTGATTTCATAGCCGGTACACTCGCCCATCGCCGACAATACGGCGGCGGTAAAAATCAGCCCCTGGGAAAAGCCGTGGGTTTAAAACCCGGTGTCACACCCAGCGTACTCGACGCCACCGCCGGATTAGCAAAAGACGCATTCGTACTCGCCACACTGGGCTGCCCCATCACCCTGATTGAACGCTCGCCCTTTGTCGCCGCATTAATTCAAAATGCCATAGAACGTGCCAGCACCGACGAATCCTTTATTCCCTTATTACAAAACGGCTTCGAATTAATCCATGCCAATGCTATTGAATACATCTCCACCCTGACAGAAAATAAAAAACCCGACGTGATTTACCTCGACCCCATGTACCCGGAAAAAATAAAATCCGCACGGGTAAAAAAGAATATGCAAATTTTACAAAAACTACTGGGGCAAGATGAAGACACCGAACAACTATTAAACATTGCCCGACACTGCGCCAAAAAACGCGTGGTAGTGAAACGCCCTAAAGGTGCGGAATGTATCGGCGATATTAAACCG
>JANOOU010000433.1:0-4480 GCA_031421475.1 Gammaproteobacteria bacterium
CCCCACCAAAGCCAAAGAAAAACTCGGCTGGGTACCAAAAATTACCCTCGATGAAATGATCAAAGAAATGGTAGAACACGACATCAAAATCGCCGAACGCGACGCCCTGTGCGAACGTGAAGGTTACCGAACCAATCGGTATTACGAGTAATTTATGTCGACATTTGCTGTTTGTAGGTTGGAATTTATTCCGACAACGGCCTATTTATTGGCACTGATGTCCGAATGAATGCGGACCCACAAACGAATTTTTGCAGGTTGGGCTGCATGAAAATAAAGCCCAGCAATATATTGAAGTATATAAGTGCGATTAGCGCAGCGTAATCGCACGAATGAAAATCGCAACAGATAAAAGCCTCCGATTACGCTGCGCTAATCGGAGCTACGATAACGCCTGAAACCCTCTCCCTTGACGGGAGAGAGTAGGGCGAAGGTAATTGCTTGATGAATAAAACAGACAAAATATATATCGCCGGTCATCGCGGCCTGGTAGGCAGCGCCATTGTGCGCAAGCTGCAAGAACAGGGCTACACCAACATCGTCACCCGCACTAGCACAGAGCTGAATCTCACCAGCCAGCAAGCAGTAGATGATTTCTTTGCCGACGAAAAACCGGATTACGTTTTTCTCAGCGCTGCCAAAGTCGGCGGTATCCACGCCAACGACAGCTACCCGGCGGACTTCATTCGCGACAATCTACAAATACAAACCAACGTGATTGATGCCGCTTACCGAAACAAAGCCAAAAAACTACTGTTTCTCGGCTCGTCCTGCATTTATCCCAAGTTTGCACCGCAGCCAATGAAGGAAGAGCATTTGCTAACAGGAGAGCTGGAGCCCACCAATGAATGGTACGCCATCGCCAAAATCGCCGGCATCAAAATGTGCCAGGCCTACAACAAACAACACGGCTTCAACGCCATCGCACTCATGCCCACCAACCTTTACGGGCCCGGTGATAATTTTAACCTGGACAACTCACACGTCCTGCCCGCGTTGATCCGAAAATTTCACGATGCCAAAGCGCAAAACAAACCGCAAGTGGAAGTCTGGGGCAGCGGCACACCGCGCCGCGAATTTCTGCATGTCGACGATCTCGCCGCTGCCGCCGTACATTTAATGAACCACTACAACAGCGCCGAGATTATCAATGTCGGTGTGGGCGAAGACATCACCATCAAAGAACTGGCAGAGATGGTTAAAGAAATTGTCGGCTACACCGGCAAACTGACATTCAATACAACAAAGTCGGATGGCACGCCGAGAAAGTTGTTGGATGTGTCGCGGTTGCAGCAAGCTGGGTGGAAGGCAAAAATAGATCTTAAGAGTGGCATTAAAACGACATATGAATGGTTTTTGCACAATATAGATAAATATAGAAATTGATAGGGTCATTTGTACTCAATAGAGGTTACTTTATGAAAGTTTTGGTTGTTGGCGGTGCAGGTTACATCGGATCACACATGGTCAAGAATCTGCATCTACATAAAACGGATGTAGTAACACTGGATAATCTATCTGCCGGCTTCCGTGATGCCGTGTTGTTCGGTGAATTTGTCGAAGGCGATATTCAGGACAGAAGTATGCTCGATGCTTTATTTGCCAAGCATAAGTTTGATGCTGTGTTGCATTTTGCGTCATTCATTCAGGTTGGTGAGTCGGTCAAACTACCGTCGAAATATTATAAAAATAATTTCACTAACACCCAGAATCTACTGGATGCCATGGTAGATCATGGCATTAACAGATTTATTTTTTCTTCAACGGCGGCAATTTTCGGCGAGCCGGAATATGTTCCCATTGATGAGCTGCATCCGAAAAAGCCCATTAATCCTTACGGTAAAAGTAAGTACATGGTTGAGTTGTTGCTGGAGGATTATGCAGCTGCCTATGGTATGAAATCGGTGTGTTTGCGTTATTTTAATGCAGCGGGTGCCGATGAGCAGTCGCGAATAGGTGAGCGTCACGAGCCTGAAACCCATTTAATACCACTAGTATTGCAGGCCGCATCGAAGCGTCGCAATGCGATTACGGTATTTGGAAAAGATTACGATACGCCGGATGGCACCTGTATTCGTGACTACATTCACATTGATGATTTGTGCGATGCGCACACACTGGCATTGAACTATCTGATGCAGGGTGGTAGCAGTACGGCATTTAATTTAGGTAATGGTGAAGGCTACTCCATACGCGATGTCATCAATGCAGCCGAGAAGGTTTCTGGTAATTCAATCAAGGTAATAGAAGGTGAGCGTCGCGAAGGTGATCCGGCGCGTTTGATTGCCGATTCCAGAAAAATTTTCAGAGAGCTGGACTGGAAGCCGCGTTATGCCGATTTGCAAACCATCGTTAAACATGCATGGCAGTGGGAATTAAAATATCCCTGGAAATAATGCCGGGTGTTATCGTGATGCAAGTGATCGATCAGCCATGTAGAATACCGACTTTCCAGCACATCAGGTTATGCATTCATGAGTCTTGAAGAGACTGTCAAACCATCCAATTTCATTCGTCATATTATTGATGCCGATCTTGCTGTGGGGAAAAACCAGGGCAAGGTGGCAACACGTTTTCCACCGGAACCCAATGGTTATCTGCATATTGGCCATGCCAAATCCATCGCCCTGAACTTTGGAATAGCGGCTGATTACAACGGTAGTTGTAATTTACGTTTTGATGATACCAATCCGCATAAAGAAAATATCGATTTTGTCAACGCTATACAGAAAGACGTGTTATGGATGGGATACAAATGGGACAATCTTTATTATGCCTCGGATTATTTTGAACAATTATATGCATTTGGCGTCGAGCTGATACAAAAAGGCAAAGCCTACGTCTGTGATTTGAATGCGGATCAAATTCGTGAATACCGTGGCACCTTAACCGAGCCTGGCAAGAACAGTCCGTATCGTGACCGCCCGGTTGCGGAAAATCTGGATTTATTTGCGCGCATGCGCAACGGTGATTTTAAAGATGGCGAACGTGTGCTGCGCGCCAAAATCGACATGGCATCGGCCAATATTAATCTGCGTGATCCAGCGTTGTATCGTATTCGCCACGGTGTCATTCACCATCAAACTGGCGAAGCCTGGTGTATTTACCCAATGTACGATTATGCGCACCCGGTTTCCGATGCGCTGGAAAATATTACGCATTCACTTTGTACGCTGGAGTTTGAAGATCATCGTCCATTTTATGATTGGGTACTGGATAACATTACGATTGATTGTCATCCGCAACAAATTGAATTTTCGCGTTTGAATTTGCAATACACCGTGGTCAGCAAGCGCAAGCTCACTGAACTGGTTGATGAGGGGCATGTATCCGGTTGGGATGACCCACGCATGCCAACCCTGGCCGGGTTACGTCGACGCGGTTATACGCCCGAAGCGATACGCGAATTTTGCGATCGCATTGGTGTAACCAAAGCCGATAATTCGGTTGAAATGGGCATGCTGGAAAGCGCCATACGTGATGATTTGAACGTGCGGGTGCAACGTCGTATGGCGGTGTTGCATCCCTTAAAAGTTGTTATCACCAATTATCCTGAACAACAAGTTGAGCAACTCGATGCTGCGAATCATCCACAAGATGAAAGCGCTGGGCTGCGCAAGCTGGCATTTTGTCGCGAACTCTATATTGAGCGCGCTGATTTTGAAGAAATACCACCGAAAAAATACAAACGTTTAATACCCGGTGGCGAAGTGCGTTTGCGTAATTCGTATGTAATTCGTTGCGATGAAATCATTAAAAACAATCAGGGTGAGATTATCGAATTGCGTTGCAGTTACGATACCAAAACATTAAATCTTAATCCCGAAGGTCGAAAAGTGCAGGGTGTGATTCACTGGGTTTCAGCACGCCATGCCGTAGCTGCCGAGATACGTATTTATGATCGTTTGTTCACCCATCCCACTCCGGATGATGGCAAGGATGGTATGGATTACAAGCAGCGTTTGAATCCGGATTCTTTGCGCATTTTATCAAACTGTTATCTCGAGGCCGCGTTGGCGGGGGCACAAAGTGGTGAGCGTTTTCAGTTTGAACGTGAAGGTTATTATTGCCGCGACATTAATGATTCGGCTGGCAAGCCGGTGTTTAATTTAACAGTGGGTTTACGCGACTCCTGGGCCAAAATAGAAAAATAAAGGTAGCTTGAATAGTATTTGTGGGTCGGCTTTTAGGCTGACCCACAGATAACGCATGGCTATCGGTTTTTACACTCATCCGCTTTCATTTGCGTTTATTAGCGTTCATTTGCGTTCTCTTTTGATTTTTCCTCTATGATCGGTGCCGCTAAGTGAACCCTGCGTGGGCACAAACTGCGCGGCTCGCGCCCATCGGAAATCACCACGCTAATGCAATTAAACCCAACAAGTTGTTGACGATATTTCTGGCCATCTATAGAATGCGCGCTCGCTTGACGGCTACCCTTGGGTATTAAACTTGGGTATTCGAGACACACAGTGTCCCC
>JANOOU010000434.1:0-1673 GCA_031421475.1 Gammaproteobacteria bacterium
CCGAATCGTTCACGTTAATCGCCTGAAATTTCAATTCGCCGCGCTGGTGCATCTGGTACAGACGATGCACGCCAGTGGTGGTTTCTTCGGTGACACCCTTGATCGCGGCGAGGCGCGTGGAATACCATTTCTTGTCTATCGCCAGCATGGCCTTGATCGAAGCGAACAAACAGGTTTCTTCTTCCGAACCGGGCTTGCCCAGCAACGACGCGTCTTTTTCTGCGCGCGCTCCCAGATGCAGCAACAGCGTGGCATCACCGCCATCATCCAGAATCATGTTGGAGTAACCACCGTCCGCCCATTCAAAAATGCGGTGGGTGTAATCCCAGTATTCGGTCAGCGTCTCGCCCTTGTAGGCAAACACCGGCGTGCCGGTTGCAGCAATCGCAGCGGCCGCGTGATCTTGCGTGGAGTAAATGTTGCAGGAGGCCCAGCGCACTTCCGCACCGAGCGCTTTCAGCGTCTCGATCAACACGCCGGTCTGGATGGTCATATGCAGCGAGCCGGTAATGCGCGCGCCTTTCAACGGTTGAGTCTTGGCGAATTCCTTGCGGATCGCCATCAGGCCGGGCATTTCAATTTCGGCGATGGCAAGTTCCTTGCGTCCCCATGCGGCCAGGGACATGTCGGCGACTTTATAGTCGGTGAATTGTTTCGTAACAGCGTTCATGGCCAAACTCCATTCATCTAAAAATTAATGAATGGGCGCCGTTGCTACGATTGCACCATCCTCCCAAGCCTGGCCGGTGAAACCGGTCGCAGCGCCCCTCAGGAGAAGGGTTTTTTGTAGGGTGGGCAAACGGTTTTATCGTTTGCCCACTCGGAAAAATGGTGGGCACAAAAACGTGCCCACCCTATAATTTGCCCGCATCGGCGCGCAATGCCGCCGCCTTGTCTGTCGCCTCCCAGGTGAACTCTGGTTCTTCGCGGCCGAAATGTCCATAGGCTGCGGTTTTTTGATATATCGGGCGCAGCAGATCAAGCATTTGCACGATGCCTTTGGGACGCAGGTCGAAATGACGCAGCACCAGTTCGGTCATTTTTTCATTGGAAATTTTTCCGCTGCCGTAGCTATCCACCATCACACTGGTTGGTTTGGCCACGCCGATGGCGTAAGAAATTTGCACCAGACATTTGCTGGCCAATCCCGCAGCAACAATGTTTTTGGCCACATAACGCCCGGCGTATGCAGCTGAGCGATCCACCTTGGATGGATCCTTGCCGGAAAATGCGCCGCCGCCGTGCGGAGCTGTGCCGCCGTAAGTATCAACTATGATCTTGCGTCCGGTCAGACCGCAATCGCCTTGAGGGCCGCCGACCACAAAGCGTCCGGTCGGATTGACCAGAAAATTAATGTTGCCCTTGATCAGATCTTTCGGCAACACCGGTTTGATGATGTCTTCAATCACCGCTTCGCGGATTGTTTCCAGCGTCATTTCCGGCGCGTGTTGAGTGGATAGCACCACCGTATCTATGGAGTGCGGTTTGCCTTCCACGTAGCGGATAGTCACTTGCGACTTTGCATCCGGCCGCAGCCAGTTCAAACGGCCATCGCGGCGCAGTTGCGCCTGGCGTTCGACCAGTCGGTGCGCCAGATAAATCGGCAGCGGCATCAGCGTCGAGGTTTCATCGCAGGCATAGCCGAACATCAATCCCTGATCGCCAGCGCCCTG
>JANOOU010000435.1:0-2718 GCA_031421475.1 Gammaproteobacteria bacterium
CTGGGGTAATGATCGTAACGTACCGCCCGGAACACAATCACCCTGGATAAGATAACGTGTAATCTGATATAGCTTGATAAATACTACAGCAAAAAACGCTGGACTTACGTTACTGCTTTTTTTGTTTCTGAATAATGAGCCATACTATAATCCGGGTGTTTGCATACCCAGAGCACAAAAAATAAGATGTGTTTTCCCATGTTATTTTTTTCATGGATCAAAGATACTACGCCCACTAACTTACGCTTAAACCCGGAAAATTATGCCAACCATTCTGTCTCATGCCGCCGTTCCATTAGCTCTGGCCCTGGGTAGTGGCGCCGTTTCCAAACGATTATTTTTTGCAGGTGTAATAGCCTGTATTTTGCCGGATATTGATGTCCTGGCATTTCGATTGAATATTGCCTATTCACATGATTTTGGTCACCGTGGCATTACGCACTCTGTTATATTTTCTCTCATGCTCGCACTGCTGGCGCTTGTGTGTTCCCGGCAACTTCGAAGTTCTCGAAGGATTACATTTTCATTTATTGGGCTGTCGGCCTTGTCTCATCCCCTGCTTGATATGATTACGAATGGCGGTTTAGGTGTTGCACTTTGGTGGCCCTGGTCCAGTGAAAGATATTTCGCAACATGGCAAGTCATAGAAGTATCCCCGCTCAGCCTGAGTCGCGTATTCAGTGCGCGCGGATTTGCTGTTTTACAATCAGAGTTACTTTGGATCTGGTTGCCGGCGATTGTGATTACCGCAACATTATTTTTTATACGAACACTCCAACACAAAAGCTCCAGATGACAACTATTTTTCTTGAAATATTTCCTGGTTTATTATGCTATGACAGTTGAAAAACATGCTACTGGCCAAAAACACAGGTAACTATAATTAGTATCGACAATGAGTGATAACATGCCCAAAATTTATTGCAAACAATGTGGCGCAAAAAACGATGACACTATCGAAATCTGTCCGCACTGCGGCTCGAATATGAAAATCCAGAAACACAAAGACTCATCACAGAGCATCAGAAAATTTATTATTTTTTTTGTATTGTTGGTGGTAAGTAGTATTTTCTTCATGCTTTGGTTGCCGCGCTAAAACATGACAGCACTGGCAAACAATAGTGCTGGTGTTTGCACAAATTATGCTCTTGCAGAGTGTCTTGCACACCCTGCAGCAAAAGAATGCCGCATGGGCTTTGGCATTGAGACAGACTCTAAACCCACACCTGTTCAGTTAAGGAAGCGCTGAAAAAGCTAAAGGTTACGTAGAAAACAAATTGGAACACAACATTAGTATTCTGTTATACTCCCCCACTTCGGCGCCCATCGGTCAGCGCCAGGCCATACTGGCCGCTGGTAAGTTGTTCATCTTCTTTCTGGTTCTTATTTACTAATTTCCTGTCTGGACCGAGCCAGTTTTTGTTTTCAAAGATGGCGGACCGGTTCGGAGCAAAATCTAATGTCATTTGAAACTCTCGGCTTATCAGCCGACATCCTGCGTGCGGTCACTGAAAAAGGTTACACCCAGGCTACCCCTATACAATTACAAGCCATTCCCGTTATTTTGCAAGGCCGCGACATCATGGCTGGCGCACAAACCGGTACCGGAAAAACCGCCGGTTTCACCCTGCCTTTGTTGCAACGCCTTAGCGAAACCATCAAGCCCCGTGGCAAAACGCGGCCGCCGGTACGCGCACTGATTTTGGTGCCGACACGTGAACTGGCTGCACAGGTTTCTGACAGCATTGAAACGTATGGCAAATACGTACCCTTGCGCACCAATGTGGTATTTGGTGGCGTGAGTGTGAGCGCTCAAATGCACAAGCTGCAACGCGGCGTCGATATTTTGGTGGCGACACCGGGACGGTTACTTGATCTGGCTAATCAAAATGCCGTGACCTTATCGCAAGTGGAAATACTGGTACTCGATGAAGCGGATCGCATGCTCGACATGGGATTCATTCGCGACATTCGCAAAATTCTTGCAATGCTGCCCAGACAACGCCAGAACATGATGTTTTCTGCCACCTTTTCCGATGAGATCAAACAACTCGCTGACGGCATACTGCACAACCCGGCATTCATTGAAGTAGCACAACGCAACACCGCTGCTGAACGTGTTACACAAGTCGTGCATCCGGTTGATCGCTCACGCAAACGTGAATTATTATCGCATTTAATTGGCAGAAATAATTGGCAGCAAGTGCTGGTCTTTACCCGCACCAAACATGGCGCTGATCGTTTATCTGAACAATTGGAAAAAGATGGTTTAACTGCGGCGGCCATTCATGGCAATAAAAGTCAGGGTGCACGTACACGTGCTTTGGCTGATTTTAAATCCGGTGGCATTCGCGTGCTGGTTGCAACCGACATCGCTGCGCGCGGTATTGATATTGAGCAGTTACCGCATGTCGTGAATTTTGAATTACCGAATGTACCGGAAGATTATGTTCACCGCATTGGCCGTACCGGTCGCGCGGGTAAAGAAGGTCAGGCGATTTCACTGGTGTGTATTGATGAACACAAATTGCTGAAAGACATCGAACGCGTTTTGAAACGGGATGTTAAAAAGGAAGTAGTTGCCGGTTATGAACCAAACCCGTCTATTCGTCCCGAACCGATTCAAAATGGCCGTTCAAAAATGTCACCATCCGCACATCGTCAAGGTGGTGACCCCCGTCGTAACAACAACAGAAACGATAACAGCTCAAGCAGTAG
>JANOOU010000436.1:0-9834 GCA_031421475.1 Gammaproteobacteria bacterium
AATTGCATATCGGCAGTGGTGACATCAAAGCCCGTGTATAAACCCGTACTTAATATAAAAGTAGCCACGGCAAACAATAATGCCAGACGCCGGGCACCCTTGGCATCACCCTGATCACCCGCGAGCAGAACCACTATGCCGCCCACTATCGGCAACCAGACAACCATACTTAACAGGGGCAAATCTGCAAACATTCTCTATCCTATTTTGTTAATGTTTTAAATAAACAAATATCCATAACAATCCCACCAATCCAATAATCATCACAAACGCATAATTGTACAATCGGCCGGTTTGAATTTTTCGCGCCACACTGGCAAACGCGGTAACCGCACGTGCCGAGCCATTAATAATAAAATCGTCAATCACGGCGACATCACCACCCTTCCATAAACCCTTACCTAAACGGCGACCACCGTTTGCAAATACAGAAAAATAAATTTCATCAACCCAGTATTTGCGATCCAGCAATTTATGCATCATTGCAAATTGTTCTTTTAATCGGGTAGCCAGTTGTGGCTGTTTTAAATACAAAAACCAGGCCGCTACAACACCCGCAAAAGCAAGATAAAGTGGCAGACCACCAAAGGCATGTTGCACAAATACCCAGGTGCTCTGATATTGAATGGCTGATAAAACATTGTGCGAGGTTTTCACAACAATGGAGTCGGCAAAATATTGACCAAACACCATATCACCCAGCGTCAACCCCCCCAGAATCAACGAAGGAATCGCTAACGCAATGAGTGGCAAGGTCACAACCCAGGGTGATTCGTGCAAATGTTCCCGGGTGTGATGATCCATACGTTCTTTACCGTGGAATACCAAAAAGAACATGCGGAAAGAATAAAACGCCGTTACAAACACACCGGCCACCACCATCCAGTACACGACCGGTGCTGCTGGCAGATTCGAATGATGTACGGCTTCGATAATAACGTCTTTCGAAAAGAAACCGGAAAACCCCGGAAAACCGATTAACGCCAACGAGCCTACGAGGGATGTCCAATAGGTAATAGGCATGTATTTTTTCAGGCCACCCATTTTACGAATATCCTGTTCATGATGCATGGCCATAATCACCGACCCCGCCGCCAGAAATAATAGCGCTTTGAAAAATGCGTGTGTCATTAAATGAAACACGGCCGCTGAATACGCAGAAGCACCCAGAGCCACTGTCATGTAACCGAGTTGCGATAAAGTGGAATAGGCCACCACACGTTTGATATCGTTTTGCACGATGCCGATCAGGCCCATAAACAAGGCCGTGATAGCGCCAATGATCATGACAAAACTCAACGCCGTTTCTGACCACTCAAATAAAGGTGACATACGTGCCACCATAAAAATACCGGCAGTGACCATGGTGGCGGCATGAATTAATGCCGAGATCGGCGTCGGGCCTTCCATTGAATCCGGCAACCAGACATGTAACGGCACTTGTGCAGACTTACCCATGGCACCGATGAATAACAAAATACAAATCAGCGTCATCAATGAAACATCTGTACCCATTAATGAAACAGTTTGATTCGCCATTTGTGGCGCACGGGCAAACACTTGAGCGTAATCCAGACTGCCGGCGTACATAACAATGGCCGCTATGCCCAGAATAAATCCAAAATCACCGACGCGGTTTACCAGAAAAGCTTTTAGATTGGCATAAATGGCCGTTTCCTTGTGATGCCAGAATCCAATCAACAAATAGGACACCAGGCCCACTGCTTCCCAACCGAAAAACAGTTGCAGAAAATTATTCGACATCACCAGCATCAGCATGGCAAAAGTAAACAGGGAAATGTAACTGAAAAAGCGTTGATAACCCGGATCATCTTTCATGTAACCCACGGTATACACATGCACCGCCAGTGAAACACTGGTGACCACAACCATCATCATGACAGTGAGATGATCAATTAAAAAACCGATTTCAAAATTCAGGCCATCGCTGATCATCCAGGTGTAAACTGTTGCGTTATAACTGGCTACGCCCATGAACACATGTTGATACATGACAATTAACGATAAGACAAACGACGTAGACACACCGGCAATGGTCACAATATGCGCACCGGAACGGCCTATTTGTTTGCCAAAAAAACCGGCCATGATCGCGCCGAATAATGATGCCAAAGGAATGAATAAATAAATGGTTTCCACGCTTACCCCTTCAGGCTATCCAGTTCTTTCACATTGATGGTGCGACGGTTACGGAACAACACCACCAGAATAGCAAGACCAATTGCAGATTCAGCCGCTGCCACCGTTAATATAAAAAATACAAAAACCTGGCCAGCGGTGTCGCCAAGGAAATGCGAAAAAGCGATGAAATTTATATTGACTGCCAGCAGCATGAGCTCAATGCACATCAGCAAAATAATAACGTTTTTGCGGTTAATAAAAATGCCGACCACACTCAAGGCAAACATAATGGCGGCCAAAACAAGATAATGGGATAAGGCAATCATGAATTATTCTTTCTCTTTCGGCTCGGGCTGCATTTTCAGGATACGCAAACGATCTGCTTTTTTAACCTGAATCTGTTTCGACGGATTCTGATATTTTGTGCCCGGACGTTTGCGCATGGTTAATGCAATGGCTGAAATAATAGCCACCAACAAAATAACCGCGGCAATTTCAAACGCATACACATACTGGGTATACAACACGCGACCCAGTTCTTTGGTATTGCTGTAATCTGCCGGATTACGCGCCGGTGCCGCAAAATTCTCCAGGCCGAAATTTTGTGGGCCCACCACCAGCACCAGTTCTGCAATAAGCACCAGCGCAATCGCAATACCAAAGGGCGCATAACGATCGCGAGCATCACGCAAAATGGTGGTGTTGATATCCAGCATCATCACCACAAACAAAAACAGCACCATGACCGCGCCCACATAGACCAGCACCAGGGTAATGGCGAGAAACTCGGCTTCGAGTAACAGCCAGATGGCGGAGGTTGCAAAAAATGTCAGCACCAGGAACAAAGCGGAGTGCACTGGATTTCTGGAACCGATCACGCCCAGAGCACCGGTCACCATGATGGCCGAGAACGCATAAAAAACAATTTCAGGAAAACTCATTTGTTATTTCTCTTTTCGAAACATCTTGTCGCGAGCATGGCCCACTTCTGCATTATCGGTACTTAGCATCCGCCGCTCTAGCGGCAGCAATCTCGGCTTCGTATTTATCACCGACGGCCAGCAACTTTTCCTTGGTCATAATGTTTTCACCGCGATTTTCAAAGTGGTACTCAAAAATATGCGTTTCTACTATGGCATCGACCGGGCAGGCTTCTTCACAAAAACCGCAATAAATACATTTGAACAAATCAATATCGTAACGCGAGGTGCGACGTGTACCATCGGGACGCTCTACCACATCGATAGTGATGGCTAATGCCGGGCATACCGCTTCGCATAATTTGCAGGCGATGCAGCGCTCTTCACCATTGGCGTAACGGCGCAGCGCATGTAATCCACGAAAGCGTGGTGACATCGGCGTTTTTTCTTCGGGATATTGCACCGTAATTTTGCGCGCAAACATATAACGAAATGTCAGGGACATGCCCTTGAGCATTTCCAGAAACAGAAAGCTTTGAATATAGTGTTTTAATTTTCTCATGATCTATTCCTACATGGGCCCGGTTATAGGCGCCCAGCTATTGGCAATATTTCAGGCACAGATATCGACCATGGGCCAACTTGCATCACCACCATAATCGCCTCTACAAATAGCCAGACCAGCGTCACCGGAATCAGAACTTTCCAGCCTAAGCGCATGATCTGGTCATAGCGATAACGCGGAAAGGTAGCGCGTATCCACAAAAACATAAAAATAAAACCGGAGGTCTTTAATAAAAACCATTGAATACCATCACCGATTAACGGCACGTCAGCCATGGAATGAAAGGGCGATAACCAGCCGCCACAAAACATTAAACTGGTGAGTGCGGAAATCATGATGATGTTGGCGTATTCCGCCAGGAAAAATACTGCAAACGCCATGCCGGAATAATCCACATGGAAACCAGCGACAATTTCAGATTCGCCTTCCGATACATCAAACGGTGCGCGATTGGTTTCTGCTACGCCAGAAATAAAATAAACAATAAACAGGGGAAACAAGGGCAGGAAAAACCAGTTACTCACTCCGCCCTGTTGTTTCAGCACGATATCACCCAGATTCAAACTGCCACTGGCCATTAATACACCCACCAGCGCAAACCCCATGGCAATTTCATAGGCGACAACTTGTGCCGCAGAACGCAAAGCACCCATCATGGCGTATTTAGAATTGGAAGACCAACCTGCAATGATAATGCCGTAAACACCCATGGAGGTGAGCGCCAGTATATAAAGCAAACCGGCATTAAGATTCGCCAGCACCATACCATCATCAAATGGAATCACCGCCCAGATTGCCAATGCCGGGCCTATTGCTAACACCGGCGCAAGTAAAAATAAATAACGGTTGGAATTCGTTGGAATAATAATTTCCTTGAACATCAACTTGACCGCATCGGCAATCGGCTGTCCCAGGCCCCACAAACTAAAGCCGAAAAAACCGACGCGATTTGGCCCGATGCGCACCTGCATACAACCAATCACTTTGCGTTCGAAATAGGTGACATAGGCGACGCAAATCATCAGTGGCACCATGATGACAACAATTTTGATGACGATTGGAATCACAGTCTGCAACCAGAGTGGGAATACATTCCAGAACGGTATGGCAGATAAAAAAGAATCAAGCATGTCTAGATAGTCTCATTCAGTGTTCTGGTTATACCGGCTCAATTTCAATGGCATCAAATGTTGCACCCAGAGTCGCGGCAGCAGCGGTTGCCGATGCAATCCAGATACAGCCATCTGGAATATTTTCATCCAGCACCACGGGTAAATAGGCATAACCATCAGTCTGTTTCGCTTTTATTGTTTTAGCTTGCGCTACACCACTCGCTTGCGCTTGTTTACTGTTAATGTGCGCAGCCGATTGCATGGCATCGCTGGTTTTTTGCAGGGCGGTTGCACGCCGCACCAACGCATCCACTGCATAAATGGGCGCATCACCCAGGCGTAATAATTTAGCGGTAACCGATTCAACTTTAGGTGCCCGTGCAACCACTGCATTATTCATTTGCAGGGATTGGCAACGTGCTTTCAATTCATCTTTCACATCTTGTGACGACTGGTAATCAAAATTTTCCAGATTAAACAAATTACCCAGTACACGTAAAATTTTCCAGCCCGGACGCGCATCACCAAACGGTTGCGTGACACCCTGGAAACCTTGCCAAAAACCCTCGCCATTAACATAAGTGCCCGAGGTTTCTGCGAAGGCCGCCAATGGCAAAATGACATCGGCATACATTTTAATATTCTCAGTAACATAACTGCTGATGGCGACAACAAATTCAGCATTCTTCAGTGTTGCCAAAGCCTTGCTGCCATTGGCGCAATCCAGCTCCGGTTCTATATTAAATGTGATCATGGCCTTGCATGCCATGTCGGCAGCCGGTTTGCCTTGCAATGTAGCCTTGGCACCGGTCGCTTCGCGATGCGGTACGGCACCGGCCAACCAGGCGCCTGCGCTGTTAGCAGATTCCGGCAAATAACCCAATATACTCTTGGTCGTTTCGGCAATCGCGGCAGCAAGTTGGCGCAAAGCTGACAACTGTGGATGTTGTAACGAAATATTGCCTAATAAAACGGTAGAAATTGGGGCTGACTTTAATGAGTCGGCAATAGACTGATGCACCGTCTCAATTTGCGCTGCATTCACCAGCGCGGATAGATGCGCAGCATTCACACCACAGGCTTTCGCTATAGCTGCAAGTTGTTGCACCATATCAGCGGCAACACATTCGTTTGCAACCGGCAAGTGCCAGTCATATTTTCTGGGATTAACAAAACTGATTTTTGCCTTGTTGTGTACGGCCGCCTTGCGTAGGCGATGCGCAATCATCGGCTGGTCTTTACGTACATGCGAACCAATAATCAGTGCCGCGTTTATTTTTTCCAGCGACTCAATGTTTTGTCCCAGCCACGGCATGACTGGCGCAATATCCTGATCGCTGAAATCACGCTGGCGTAATCGGTGATCAATATTGCCGCTGCCCAGACCACGCGTGATTTTTTGTAATAAAAATAATTCTTCCAGTGTTGAAGATGGCGAAACCCAAACACCGAGACTGTCGGCACCACTGGATTTAATCTGGCTCTGTATACCCTTCACCGTTGTTTGCAGCGCTTCGTCCCAGGTGGTTTCACACCATTCACCGGCTTTTTTAATCATCGGCTGAGCCAACCTGTCCTTGGCATACAATCCCTGATAACTGTAGCGATCACGATCCGAAATCCACACTTCATTCAACGCTTCATTTTCACGCGGTACCACACGCATTACTTTGCCACGCCAGGTGTGTACAAAAATATTCGAGCCCACACCATCATGCGGTGCAATGGCGGGATGCTGCACCAGCTCCCAGGCACGCGCGGAAAAACGTGAAGGCTTGGCGGTGAGCGCACCCACCGGACACACATCAATCGCATTGCCCGATAATTCTGAATCCACACTTTTTTCGATAAAAGTGCCAATCACCATACGATCGCCGCGATCGGTGGCCCCGAGTTCACGCATACCGGCAATTTCTTCACCAAAACGAATGCAGCGTGTGCACTGAATACAACGTGTAAGTTCGGTTGAAATGAGCGGGCCTATATCTTTATCAAACACGACGCGTTTGATATCGGCATATTGCGATACATCCTGGCCAAAACCCATGGACACATCCTGCAATTCGCATTCGCCACCCTGATCGCAAATCGGGCAATCCAGCGGATGATTAATCAGCAAAAATTCCATGACAGCTTTTTGTGCAGCAATCGCCCTCGCTGATTTGGTATGCACAATCATGCCGGGCATAATCGGTGTGGCACAGGCCGGCATCGGCTTGGGTGCTTTTTCAACATCCACCAGACACATGCGGCAATTGGCGGCAACCGATAATTTTTTGTGATAACAAAAACGTGGAATCGTAATACCGGCAGCATCGGTTGCGACAATTAACATCGAACCCTTAACAGCCTTGAGTTCGCGACCATCAACAGTGAAGGTGACCAGTTCGTCTGTCATGCCACACCCACCATGCTGCGTTTGTGCTGTATGTAATATTCAAATTCGGGACGAAAATGTTTAATGAAACTGCGCACCGGCATGGCGGCGGCATCCCCCAAAGCACAAATGGTTCGGCCTTCAATTTTGCTGGCCACATCATCCAGTTTGTTGAGATCTTCCATTAAACCTTTGCCTTCAACGATGCGCGTTAACATGCGATACAACCAGCCCGTACCTTCACGACATGGCGTGCATTGTCCGCAGGATTCTGAAAAATAAAAACGTGAAATGCGCTGCAACACTTTCACCATGTCGGTGGTTTCGTCCATTACGATCACTGCACCGGAACCCAGCATGGAACCGGCTTTTGAAATGGAATCGTAATCCATGGTTAAACCCATCATGATGTCCGCAGGCATAACCGGCACCGATGAACCACCGGGAATCACGGCTTTTAATTTGCGTCCTGCCGTAACACCACCGGCCATTTGCAGTAAATCCTTAAACGGTGTGCCCATATTAATTTCAAAATTACCCGGCTTGTTAACATGGCCGGAAACCGAAAAACATTTCACACCACCGGCATTGGGCACGCCGAGTTTGGCAAACCATTCCGCGCCGTTACGAATAATGCTGGGCACTGATGCCAGCGATTCGGTGTTATTTATGGTGGTGGGTTTGCCATATAAACCGTAACTGGCTGGAAACGGTGGTTTGAATCGTGGCAGTCCTTTTTTGCCTTCCAGTGATTCGAGCAAGGCGGTTTCTTCACCGCAGATATAGGCGCCAGCACCCAGTGCCGAGTACAAATCAAAATCAACACCTGTGTTTAAAATATTTTTTCCCAGCCAGCCATTGGCATAGGCATCTTTGACGGCGGCTTCAAAATGCAGATAAGGCTCGTCCATGAATTCGCCACGCATGTAGTTGTAACCCACTGTTGCACCTATGCAGTATCCGGCAATGGCCATACCTTCAACCAGTGCGTGTGGATTAAAACGCAGGATATCGCGATCTTTGCAGGTGCCCGGTTCAGCTTCATCCGAATTGCACACAATATATTTCTGTACCGGCGCGTTACGCGGCATGAAACTCCATTTCAATCCGGTGGGGAAACCAGCACCACCCCGACCGCGCAAGCCGGATTTTTTGACTTCTTCAATCACCTGTTCCGGCGGTGTTTTTTCATTCAGAATTTTTTGCCAGGCCTGATAACCGCCAATTTTCAAATAATTTTCCAGCGACCAGGGTTGCTCGGCAAACTGCAAGGTGGCGAAACACACTTCATTGGCCATGATTATTTCAACCCATCAATAATCTCATCCACTTTTTGGGGTGTGAGATGTGTGTGATAAACGTGATTAACCTGCATCATCGGGCCACCGCCGCAGGCTGCCAGACATTCTTCTTCTTTTTTGAGATAAATCCGGCCATCGGCCGTGCTCTCACCCGTTTTGATACCCAGTTTATTTTCCAGATGATTCACAATAGTTTCTGAACCCATCAACATGCAGCTGACATTGGTGCATACCGCAATGTTATGCCGTGCCACCGGTTTTAATTCATACATGGAATAAAAACTGGCAACTTCATACACGGCAATTTTATCCATGGATAAATAGGCTGCTACTGCATCCATTAACGGTGTGGTGAGAAAACCCTTGTTTTGATGCTGCACTATCCGTAACGCGGAAAGCACGGCTGATTGTTTTTGATCGGCCGGAAAACGCTTGATCCACTCGTCAATTTCGTGCAAGGAATGTTCGTTCAATAAACTATTGCTAGCGTTCATATTTTTATCTGTCTATTTCGCCAAATACGATGTCTTGTGTGCCAATAATGGCCACCACATCTGCCAGCATATGTCCGCGTGACATTTCGTCGAGCGCGGATAAATGTGCAAATCCGGGCGCGCGCACCTTGAGGCGATAGGGTTTATTCGCACCGTCAGAAATAATATACACACCGAACTCACCCTTGGGATGTTCAATGGCGGCATAAGCCTCACCGGCAGGAATACAAAATCCTTCGGTGAATAATTTAAAGTGATGGATCAGGGATTCCATATCGGCTTTCATTTCTTCGCGCCGTGGTGGCGAAATTTTACAGTCCTCCGCCATGATCGGCCCTGGATTAACACGCAACCAGTCCACGCATTGTTTGATGATACGATTGCTTTGACGCATTTCTTCCATGCGCACCAGATAGCGATCATAACTGTCACCATTGGTGCCGACAGGAATATCAAACTCCATACGGTCGTACACTTCATACGGTTGTTTTTTGCGTAAATCCCAGGCAATGCCACAGCCGCGTAACATCGGGCCGGTAAATCCCAATTGCAGGGCACGCTCAGGTGTGACCACGCCTATATCCACCAACCGCTGTTTCCAGATGCGATTATCCGTTAACAGTGTTTCATACTCATCCACATAACCGGGAAAGCGTTTGGTGAAATCTTCAATGAAATCGAGCAGGGAACCGCTGCGTACCTGATTGAGTTTGTCGACTTCTTTTTTACTGTGCCATTTGGACGGCTGATATTTTGGCATGGTGTCTGGCAAGTCACGCGCCACACCACCGGGGCGATAATAGGTGGCATGCAAACGCGCGCCGGAAACCGCTTCGTAACAATCCATTAAATCTTCGCGTTCGCGAAACGCATACAGAAAAATAGTCATGGCACCGACATCCAGGCCATGCGCACCAATCCAC
>JANOOU010000437.1:0-3087 GCA_031421475.1 Gammaproteobacteria bacterium
CTCTACCGGCGATGAATATATAGCCGTCTTTGTCGAGTGTGGCCAGATCTCCAGTTTTTAGCCAGCCGTTTACTATGACAGATGATGTTAATTTTTTGTCATTCCAATAACCTTGCATGATGTTTGGCCCGGTTGCATAAATTTCACCTACTTCACCAACGGCAACGGTATTTCCCTCTTTATTCCTGACTTCAAGTTTTACGCCAGGAATGGCAATACCAACAGATCCCATTTTTTCATTCAGTTTATCAGGTAATAATGCAGCTAATCGTGCCGTCGCCTCTGTTTGCCCATACATGACAAAAAACTGTGCTGACGTAAAATAATTTTTTATTTTTTTGATATGTTCCGGGAGCATGGCACCGCCGGCTTGCGCCAGATATTTAATTGATGACAAGTCATAGTCATCCAGTTTTGTTCGGTTTAATAATAACGCGTATGAAGAAGGTACGCCGTAAAACGATGTAATATGTTCATCCTGAATTTTTTTTACAATTAAAGTCGGGAACAGGAAAGAGTTCTCCAGAAATAATGTTGCGCCTCGTATTAAATGAGTATGCAGTACTGAGTTGCCAAAAGAGTAATAAAATGGCAGTACATTGAGGCATTTATCTTGATGCGTGACAGGTAAATACTCCAGTATGGATTCCATATTAGCGATCAGATTACCATGAGTAAGTGTGACGCCTTTAGGCTGTCCAGTCGTGCCAGATGTATAAATTATTGCAGCTACATCCTTAAAATCGATAGTAGGAAACCTGCATAATTCATTACTTGCAGACACAACTTCAGAATATATATATATTCCGGTCGTGCTTGCTGAACTTTCATTCGTAACAAGAAATTTCACTTTACCATCCAGGCTGGATACAAGTTCTGGCAGTTCAGGGTGGTTGCCAGCCGTAACCAGCCAGGTAGACCCTGAATGTCTTATCCAATTGGTGAGATCAGTAGATTTGGCTGCGTTATTAAGTGATACAACAATACCTCCTGCCTGTAATACACCATAATAAGTGGCAACATATTCTGGTGAATTCTCTAAAAGAATTGCAACTCGATCTCCTTTTTTTAACCCTTGATTTACAAAAAAACTGGCCAGCTGACGACATTGGAATATTATAGCTTTATAACTTACGTGTACATTTTTATACACAATAGCTGTTTTAGCAGAATGTTCCGCTTCAATTTTAATGAGTTTGTCGACCAGACTGAAAAACATCAGGTAGTTTTCTTCTTAATGAAAGTGATAACATTGTCTACAGAATCAAGATTCTCTGGAATCATTTCATCATCTTCAATTGTTATATTCAGTTCATCCTGAATAAAAGTAATAACTTCAAGAATCCCCGTTGAGTCAATGATTCCGGTTTCTAAAAATGAATCGCTATTTTTTAATTTAGATTGGTCATTTGTGAATAGATAGTTTTCCAGAATAAATGTTCTTAGTTTGTTGTCGAATGTCATGACTATCCCTTTGGTTAAAGTTGGTTAAAGTTGGTTACGATTGTTGAAATTCGAGATAAATAATCTATGCCACATTTGCGTAGACAATATTGCCATTAATGACATGTTGTCTTTGTAGCCATTCGCCTTCCCTGCCTTTATCTTGCGTACAAGCAGCTCAACCTTGTCAGCATCGAAATAGCCGTTATCTTTAATGCTGCGAGACGACAGTAATTCGTCTATGTAATCAGGAGCGCCTTGAAAAAAGAAGGATGGAATATCAGGAGCTCTGTATGGCTGTTTCTTACGCTTGATAATTGATTCAGGTAAATATTTTGACATAGCCCGCTTAAGAAGATATTTTTCATTTAAAACTTTCATTTTAAGGCTGGGTTTGAGTTTGTTTGCAAATTCAATAACATTATGATCCAAAAATGGAAAACGTCCTTCAACCGCATTTGACATGAGCATTCTGTCACCTTGCGACGACAGTAGATATTTGGCCATCAATATTTTGGCTTCAATATACTGTGATTTATTAAAGGCATGCCAGTTATCGGTTATTGTGTCGAGCGATCTTTGCAGTTCTTGGTCTGCCTGCTGGTTGATTTGATTGCTAACATCGGGTGATAAAAAAGATTTTATTTTCGCTGTCATATTCCATCTTGGCATGTGTGCAAATCCTGATGCCGATGGTTTATCAAGGCCTATTCCGAAGAAAGCTTCGAGATAAGATCGTGAATTGGACTTCGAAATATCAAGATATGGATATAATTTTTTTAACAGTAATGGCCTGGTTCTGGATTGTGGATTCTTTGCCCAGAACTGCCTTATTTTCCCTTCCTTGAAAATATCGTAGCCACCCAATACTTCATCTGCGCCTTCGCCGGTCAATACTACTTTGTAGCCATTTTGATTTACGAAACCGGACAACATCATCATCGGTACAGGTGCAGTACGTAAAATGGTTGATTCTGTGTGCCAGATGGCTCGTTCAAAATGATCTGCAATATCGCGATGTTTGCATAACATATGACTATGTTCTGTACCCACATGCGCGATGAGTTCTTGCTGGTAGCCCGATTCATCGAGTGATTTATCTTCAAACCCTATTGAAAAGGTGCGTAACGGAACATTTCCATAGTGATGTATGAGTGAAACCAGTACAGAGGAATCCAACCCACCTGATAAATAGGCTGCTACAGGTACATCCGATCGCAGTCTGATTTTTGTTGCCTGTATTAATTTATCATGTAATTCGGCTGCCAGATCGTCGTCGCTGCCTTGTAAGTAATTCTCTGCATGATTTTCTGGATACACCCAATCCCAGTATTGAACAGTTTTTATTTCACCTTTATTAGCAATCAGCATTTCGCCTGGTTTAATTTCATAAATATTTTTAAATAATGTATCAGCATTAACGGCCGACCAGTAAGTTAAAATCTGATCGAGTGCCTGAACATTCAGTGACGGTGGTTGTGGCGCGGCTGCCAGTATGGATTTAATTTCAGAGGCAAAATAAAGTTTATTGTTTTGTATACTGTAAAATAATGGATCAATACCTACTCTGTCTCGTACCAGGAGAAGCGTTGAGTTTCTTGTGTCCCATAATGCAATTGCAAACTGTCCATTCATGTGTTTTAC
>JANOOU010000438.1:0-2734 GCA_031421475.1 Gammaproteobacteria bacterium
CAGCACGGGCATTGCTGGAAATATGCCAATGGCAGCGGTTTGCTCAATCCATTGCTTGGGCGTGAGGGTGAAGCTGTTCAGGCCAGCTTGCTTTTTAAAGTCATCGAATTCGATGACTTTAAAATCAGGGTTGTTGAGCTGCTCCCAAATGCCAAGGAACTCAATGGTGTTACGGTTACACATTCAGTTCCCAATAATGACACCTGTCCGATCCGGATTTTTGAACAGGGCGACATCTGTTATGCAGATATATTCGACGCCTTGCCTTATAGCGGTGGTGATTTCATGATCAAACACCTGGAGCTTTGGAGCCATGACCTTTCCTTGTTTCTAAACAAAACATATTTTTCGATTATCAAATTGGCACCTCATGCAACATGACCCTAAGATAAGATCAGCAGTCTTCGATTGGATTTTAATTTGATTGTACAAACAACTACTCCGCATCTGCTTTGAGCTGCTTGTTACCCGCCTTCGAAGGAATAATAACCAAACATTTTTCTTTAACAATAACATCAACGCGCATATCCACCACAAACCCTGCTTGCACAAGCCAACGACCGGTCAAACACAAGGACGCCTTTGTTTTTTGGGTAAACGATTTAACAATTTTTAAATTTCGATTTTTCCACCGCATACCCCATTACCCTTCGAGCTATCAAATTTTCATGCCTGAACAAATCAAGGTTGAAGGCCATATCTAAAACATCCCGAATCCTGTAGTACACAAGAAGCCATTGCTAACACCTAAATTAAACATGATGCTGTTTGCAGAAATACACAGACGGGTCAACTGAACCACCATAAAATGGTACTTAAAGTCCGTAGACTTATCATGCTCACACTTGGATCATCTGGCAATGAGTAAATCCAGCGATCAAGACATCATCTCAATTTTTGGCCAACGCATGCGAATGCTGCGCAAAGCCAGAGGGCTTTCACAAGAAGCGTTCGCCGAACTTGCGGCTCTGGATCGTAGCTACGTGGGCGATGTCGAGCGTGGCAAACGCAATGTGAGCCTGGTCAGTATCAAAAAATTTGCTGATGCGCTTGAAATTTCGATGGATAAGTTATTTCAGGGACTTTAAGTTTCAGTTGCGAGTTGTTTTAGAATAAGCTTTCGACATGAAATCGAATTGATGACAATTAATGAGGTTTCAATCCACGCGCGCACGCGGCGCGCGACTTCGCGCTTATGACCTTTAGGGAAACTCTGATTAAGTCAAAAAATTATGAACGTAGGGTGGATAAACGCAGCGCATCCGCCGATAACTCTGGTGGATGCGCTGCACCCACAGTTGAGTTTTGGCACCCTACAAGACTTAATCAGAAGTTCCCTAGCAGCTAATTAATCTTGAATACAATTATTAAGAGCTAGAAAATATTGGTATTACTCCGAACCCAAGCGTCTTACATTGTCTGCAATTGGGGTCTTTACGTGTTCAAACACATACGGTTCAGCCGTTGTACTTCTCCCACCAAATACAGCGGCAATGACAATAAGTTGTATTCTACGGTTGAGTCATCTGTCGTTTTTTTTGTGTCACTGAAAAAGCTGGGGATATCCGCATTAAAACGGATGGCAAAGTGGCGGTTTTTTTCTTTTAAAAACTGGTGCAGTGATTTCAATGTGCCTGTCGTGCCCGCCTTGATTTACACGGGTATCACGATTTGATCACAGGTTATCAAAAAATCAATTTCCGCCGCCGCGCTTTTGGCTTCGCGCACCCAGTAATACAGTGCAGGCGCTTCATAATATGGGCCGCTGTACATTAAGTGCTGGCCAATAAATTGCTCTGCAAGAGCGCCATTATTAACCATGCTCAAATCTTCTTTATTAAGATCAAGCACATTAAGATGTAAAGCCGCGCACAATAAACCAATATCCAGATACAGGGTTTTGAAAAAACGTTGATTGGCCTCAGCTGCAAGGGGTACACCATTGGCAGAGGAATGAAATACTTTTGTAGCAATGCGCGCGAGGCACAATTGTCGCAACGCTGCTTCCAGCTCTGCAGATCGATGTTCACGACTGATTTGCGCATATTTGAACTTGCGTCCCACCATTACTGGCAACTGGTCAAACACCATTTGCACTAACCGTTTCAGGTTGCCATGACTGTATTTGTTGAAATCATCTCGATAGGTGGCCACGATGTTCTGTTGCACTCTTGCCACTTCATTAAAATGGCCGGATGCAACGTATTGCGCAATCGCTTCGGGCAAGCCACCGACAATCCAGTATTGCTTAAGAAGGTTCATGCATTTTTCATGAACGACAGGGGGCATGCTGTTGTTACGAATATCATCCAACGATAGATTATGAATATACTGCGCTAATTCGTTTTCCCCCGTCGCCACCATAAAATCATCAAATTGCATGCAACCAAGATGTAAATACTCGATGCGACCAACAGGCATGGAAAATTTTGCATCGGCCAACGCAAATTCCAGCAGAGATCCGGCAGCCAGCACATGCAATGCCGACATTTCTTCATAAAAATATCGCAGCGCTGCCAGCGCTTGCGGTGCAGCTTGTATCTCATCCAGAAATAATAACGTTTTGCCAATCGTGATTTTTTTATTGATGAGTAATTGCAACGTTGTCTGAATTTGAACAGGATTATTGCTGGCAAAAATCTTGATGTATTCAGGATTGCGTTCGAAATTGAGCTCTACCAGATCCAGGCCGCTGGCCTCGGCAAACTGACGCACCAGTGTCGATTTGCCCACC
>JANOOU010000439.1:0-6577 GCA_031421475.1 Gammaproteobacteria bacterium
ACTGCCACCCAACGAACTGGATTTACAACTGGAAGATTTGCGCTCGCGTTTAAACTGGGGGCCGGTGTTACAAATTAAAGCGCTGGATGACGCGAGTAAATTAAATGCATTGCAGTTACGCGCCCAGGCCAGAGGCTACGAGCTGCCAGACAATGTAGCGTTATATTTATTAAATAATTTTGCACGAGATCTGGTGGCATTGTTTGAGCGGCTGGACCAACTGGAACTAGTTTCATTGCAGCAGCAGCGGAAATTGACAGTGCCGTTTGTCAGGCAGGTATTTGCTAAATAGTTTGCTGTAGCCAATGAAACTTTTGCACGAATACAATGACGCTTCTTTGCGAGCCTGGTGATCTTGCATCGCTCTTATTTTTCTGCCCGCTTATACACTGTATGATGACACTTCACACACGGCGTAATCCGCCGTGTAGTATGAAATTGCAACTTGTGTCCGCAATTCGCACATACCAGAGTGCCCGGCCCGGTAATTTCACCGCTGTGATATTCATGCACCACATCGCCTTTCGGATGCGACAACTGTTCCAGCTCCAGTCGTGTCTTGTCGGCCACGGATAAAAACAGTTCGAGAATTTTTTGTTCGATGATGTCAATGTCCAGCATCAGCCATTCACTGAATTCGTGGCTGGTTTCCATCAGGTATTCGGCGGCATCGTTCACATCACGTTTGATGTAATTGCCTATGGCTTCGGCTTCTTCCTGGGTGATTTCACCCAGATGCACAGCCTGGCGGCGGGCATTGTCTATGGCTTTTTGTAAACTGGGTACGGTCTGGGCATCAGCAGTCTCGATGAGCTCACGGATGCGTGACATCATGCGGTTGTAGGCATCTACCAGCTTGTTGTCGTGCTCATGATTCGGGTTGGTCACGGGGCGGGTACCTCTTCAGTTGCGGGCTTTGCTCGACGGCTTTTCCCTGCTCCTGTATCCTTCATTACTCTTTTTATAGTCCAGATTCGACTCCTTTGATTATCAGGCCCATGCAAGAAAACTACGAACCCCAAGAGATTGAACGCCAGGCTCAGCAGTACTGGCAGGATCAGCAATTATTCAAGGCTGTGGAAAAACCAGGCCAGGAAAAATTCTATTGTCTGGCGATGTTTCCCTATCCCTCGGGGCGTTTGCACATGGGTCACGTGCGTAACTACACCATTGGTGATGTGATCGCGCGTTACCAGCGTATGCTTGGCAAAAATGTGTTGCAGCCCATGGGTTGGGATGCCTTTGGGCTGCCGGCCGAAAATGCGGCCATTAAACACAACGTCCCGCCCGCCAAATGGACGTATGAAAATATCGCCTATATGCGCACCCAGTTACAGCGTTTAGGTTTTGCTTACGACTGGCAACGTGAAATCGCAACCTGTCGTCCCGAGTATTATCGTTGGGAGCAATGGCTGTTCACCCGCTTGTTTGAACAAGGACTGGTTTATAAAAAAACCGCGCCGGTTAACTGGTGCCCGAAAGATATGACCGTGCTTGCCAACGAGCAGGTGATTGACGGTTGTTGCTGGCGTTGTGATAGCAAAGTGGAACGCCGCGAAATTCCGCAATATTTTATGAAAATCACCGCCTATGCCGATGAGTTGCTGGCGGAGCTGGATAACATGCCGGGCTGGCCGGAACAGGTGCGCACCATGCAACGCAACTGGATTGGTCGTTCACAAGGTGTGCAGTTGCAGTTCGCTGTGTCCGCTGCGGAACCGCTGACGGTATACACCACACGTCCGGATACGCTGATGGGCGTAACTTATCTGGCGGTGGCGGCCGAGCATCCACTGGCATTGCGCGCGGCCAAAAATAATCCGGCTCTTCAGACTTTTTTGCAGCAATGTAAAACCATGAAAGTGGCCGAAGCCGACATGGCCACCATGGAAAAACTGGGCATGGATACCGGCATTATGGCGCAGCATCCAATTACCCATGAATCCGTGCCGGTGTGGGTAGCCAATTTTGTGTTGATGGAATATGGCACCGGTGCCGTGATGAGTGTGCCAGCGCATGATCAGCGGGATTATGAGTTTGCCATTAAATATAACTTGTCGATTAAACAAGTTATAGCACCCGCAGATAATGCAGCCGTAAATAATGCAGCAGTTGATCTGGATAAACAGGCATTTACCGAAAAAGGTATATTAATAAATTCGGCGCCATTTGATGGCCAGACTTCGCAACAGGCGTTTGCTGCGATTGCAGCGTATTTAAAATCACGTAATCTGGGTGAAATCCAAACTAATTACCGTCTGCGTGACTGGGGTGTGTCACGCCAGCGTTATTGGGGTTGCCCGATTCCAATTATTAATTGCACACACTGTGGTGCAGTGCCGGTACCGGAAAAGGATTTGCCGGTGGTGTTGCCGGAAAATGTGAAATTCGATGGTATCCAATCGCCGATTAAAGCGGATCTGGCATGGCGTCAGTGTACCTGCCCAAAATGCGGCGCAGCGGCCGAGCGCGAAACCGATACCTTTGATACGTTTATGGAATCGTCGTGGTATTACGCGCGTTTTACCTGCCCGGATTTAAGCACCGGTATGCTCGATGCCCGTGCCAATTACTGGCTGCCGGTGGATCAATATATTGGGGGTATCGAACACGCTATTTTGCATTTGTTATACGCGCGCTTCTTTCATAAATTGTTACGCGATGCCGGCATGGTTACATCAAATGAACCGTTTGATAATTTGCTGACGCAGGGCATGGTGCTGAAAGATGGCACAAAAATGTCCAAATCAAAAGGTAATACGGTTGACCCGCAACCCTTGATTGATCAATACGGTGCGGACACCGTGCGCTTGTTTACCATGTTTGCTGCGCCACCGGAAATGAGTCTGGAATGGAGCGACTCGGGTGTTGAGGGTGCATTCCGTTTTCTGAAGCGTTTGTGGAAACAGGTTTATACCCATGTCGGTGCAGGCCCTGTAGAAAAACTGGATGTGGCTGCGTTATCGGATGCGCAAAAAAATCTGCGTTTTAAATTGCATGAAACCCTGCGCAAGGTAGCGGATGATGTGGGTCGCCGTTATACCTTTAACACGGCTATTGCGGCCAATATGGAATTAATGAATGAGCTGTCACGCTTTAATGACGACAGCACGCAAGGCCGGGCTGTTATGCAGGAAGCCTTGCAGGCGATCGTATTAATGTTATCGCCTATCGTGCCGCATATCTGTCATGCACTGTGGCTGAATCTGGTGGAGAAGAATACGAAGGCTGCTGCCTCACAATCCTGGCCACAGCACGATGCAGCGGCGCTGGTTCGTAATAGCCTGGAGTTGATGATTCAGGTTAACGGTAAATTACGCGGAAAAATAGAAGTGTCAGCAACCGCCGACAAGGCTGATATTGAAAAACTGGCGCTGGAAAATGCGAGTGTGCAAAGTTTTATTGAAGGTAAAGAACTGAAGAAAATAATTGTCGTACCGGGGCGCTTGGTAAATCTGGTGGTGGCATGAAAATGGTGGTTGTATGAAGATATTGGCCGTATTGTTTGCTGTGTCGTTGTTCCTGCTGGGCATGAGTAGCTGCGGATATCATTTGCGTGGTGCCTACCAGTTGCCGCCACCAATGGCCGTCACCGTAATAAAGTCAAATAATATGAAAGGCGAGCTGGCGCGTAGTCTTAAACGCAGTCTGGAAACCAGTGGTATTTTTGTGGTTGACGATGCCGTTTACAAACAACCGGCTGCTGTGTTGCGTATCCTTGATGAAAAACATAACAAACGTGTTTTGTCGGTGGATACTAATGGCCGGGTACGTGAATACGCGTTGCATTATGAATTGGCCATGGAACTGAGTGGACCCCAGGATCTGTTAATTCCCAGGCAAATGCTGGAATTGACCCGTGATTTTACTTTTAATCCGGAAGACGTACTTGGCAAAAGTGATGAAGAAGCCGAGCTGTTACGTGATATGCAGCACGATATGGTGCGTTTAATCATGTTGCGTCTGCAAGCAGCAACACAAAAATCCACAACGCCAATTGACGCTTTGCCTGCACCATGAAATTGCGCCCAGATCAATTGTCGGCGCATTTAAAACAATCATTACATCCAATTTATTTGGTGAGTGGCGACGAATCACTGCAAGTGATGGAAGCAGCAGATGCCTTGCGTGCAACAGCCAGAGTGCAAGGTTATATTGAACGCGAAGTGTTCGAAGTGGATGCTCATTTCGACTGGCAGATGTTGCTCGATGCTGGCAACAGCATGTCTTTGTTTGCCGATAAACGCATACTGGATTTACGTTTACCTACGGGTAAGCCCGGCAAACAAGGTGGTGATGTTTTGCAAAACTATGCAGCGCGTCCTGCAGATGATGCGATTTTAATTATTAGCGCGGGTAAACTGGAGTCGGCCAGCAAAAACAGTAAATGGTTTAAGTCGCTGGATGATGCCGGTGTGGTCATACAATGTTGGCCCGTGAATGTTGCAGAATTGCCACGCTGGATTGAGCAGCGTATGCGCGAGCGTGGGATGCAGGCGGCCACGGGTGCAGCGGCATTATTGGCGGAGCGAGTTGAAGGTAATTTACTGGCTGCAGCGCAAGAAGTGGACAAATTATTATTGTTGTATGGTGCGGTTAACATCAGTCTGCAACAGGTTGTCGATGCGGTGGCGGATAGCGCGCGTTACAGCGTGTATGATCTGGTTGATGCGACCCTGGCTGCCGACGTGCCGCGTGCGGTGCGTATGGTTGCTGGTTTGCAGGCCGAGGGCGAAGCCATTACATTGTTGGTATGGGCCTTGAGTCGTGAACTGCGTGGTTTGTTGACGATGAGTGAATCCGGATTGTCACCCGAGGCGGCTGTTATCAAGGCCGGTGTCTGGGAAAACCGGCGCGCCTTAATGAGCAAAGCGCTGGCCCGCCATACCACATTGCGCTGGAAGCATTTTTTGAAACGTTGCGCGCGCCTGGATAAAATCTGCAAGGGCATGGAACCCGGATTTAAATCGGATCGCGGCTGGGATGAGTTGCTGATACTGGTGACGCAAATTGCGCGTGTGCCGGACAAGATAAAGAATAGTCCGCAAATGAACGCAAATGAACGCAAATAAAAGAATTAATATTTTTTTGGCATTCTGTTTAGCTGGCGGCATTCGTTTTAGAGTCGATGAATTAAAAGACGGCGTAATTTAATGCGTTAATAACAATCAATACGTTTGTTTTTATTTGCGTTCATTTGCGTTCATTTGCGGACTTAAACTTTTAAGGTTTTTATGAATAAAAAATATCATGTTTATGGCATTGGCAATGCGCTGGTGGATATGGAATTTTCGGTGCAGGATAGTTTCTTTACCGAAAACGGTATTGATAAGGGTGTGATGACGTTGGTGGATGAGCCTCGTCAACATCAATTGATTGCGCAGCTCGATGCTTTTGCGGGCAAGAAAGCTTGTGGTGGTTCGGCGGCCAATACTATTATTGCGGTGAGCTATTTTGGGGGTAAATCTTTTTATTCTTGCAAGGTGGCCAATGATGCGCTGGGTAATTTTTATATTCGCGATTTAAAAGCGGCTGGCGTTGATTCCAATTTAGGTAATGTTGCCTGCAAGGCGGGTATTACTGGAAAATGTCTGGTGATGGTTACACCGGATGCCGAGCGCACCATGAATACCTTTCTGGGTATTACAGAAACCTTTTCGGTGGATGAGTTACAACAGAGTGCGTTAGTTGATTCGGAGTATCTTTATATTGAAGGTTACCTGGTGACGTCTGCCAGTGGACGCCATGCAGCCATAGAAGCCCGTAAAATAGCCGAACAAAATGGCGTGAAAACAGCATTAACATTTTCCGATCCGGCCATGGTTAAATTCTTTCGTGAGGGCTTGGCAGAGATGCTGGGTAAACGTGTCAATCTGTTGTTTTGTAATGAACGCGAAGCCAAAACCTGGGCCGGTAGTGATGCACTGGATGAGGCTGTTAAGGCATTGAAACAAGTGGCGGATACGTTTGCGATTACATTGGGCAACAAGGGTGCGCTGGTGTATGACGGCAAGCACTGTATCGAGATTGCGCCGCATCCGATCAAGGCAGTTGATAGTAATGGTGCAGGTGATATGTTTGCGGGGGCGTTTTTATATGGTATTACTCATGGCCACTCGTTTTATGAAGCCGGTAATATTGCCAGTCTGGCGGCGGCACGTGTTGTTAGCCAGTTTGGCCCACGGCTTAATGCCGCTGCACATCAGGACATTCTGGAAAGCGTGCTGAGCAAATGAATACAGGATTAATATGATGAAAAAGCTATTTATCAGTGGTTTGATTATGTTATTGGCTGGGCCTGTAATGGCTGCGGATGCACATGGCCAGTACTGGATTTATGGGGTGGGCCGTCAAAGCTGTTCAACCTACTTAGCGGCGCGTAAGACCGGCGGTTTTGAAGAACTATCCTATAAAAACTGGATTATGGGTTATCTTACGGCGGTGAACCAAAGCACCGCCCAAACCTATAATATTCTGGGTGAATCCGATATTCAGGGCGCATTGGCCTGGCTCGATCGTCATTGTGAAAAATACCCCGATGATACGATTTATATGTCTATGCCCAATATGATGGCTG
>JANOOU010000440.1:0-1702 GCA_031421475.1 Gammaproteobacteria bacterium
TCGGCGATGGAATTACTGGGCTATCAACCGCTGCTGGTCGGCTGTCACGATGACAATATAAAAATTACCCGGCCCTTCGATCTCACCCTGGCCAGGCTGTACATGCAACATCAAATAACGAGTCCCTCATGAACGATTTACGTATTGGCCATGGTTATGATGTACATGCCTTTAAAGCCGGTGATCATATTGTATTGGGTGGGGTGAGTATTCCCCACAACAAAACCTTTCGGGCTCACTCGGATGGCGACGTTTTACTCCATGCCGTGTGCGATGCCTTGCTTGGTGCACTGGCATTGGGAGACATAGGCCAGCATTTTCCTGATACCGATGCGCGTTATAAAGGCATCAACAGTCGCGCGTTATTGCGCCAGGTGATACAACTTGTTAGCAAACAGGGCTACACGGTTTCCAATCTGGATATCACCATCATCGCACAAGCACCCAAAATGGCCGTGCATACACTCGCCATGCGTAACAACCTGGCAGCGGATCTGGCCGTGGATATTTCGCGCATTAATGTAAAAGCCACCACCACCGAAGGCCTGGGTTTTGCCGGGCGTGAAGAAGGCATTGCCGTGCATGCTGTGGTGCTGGTTGCGAGTGCTGGACCTAAATAAAAATAATGACTTATACTAAAAACCTAAAGTGGTTTTTTAAATGAATTGATTATGTTGCTCTATATACACGGTTTTAACAGTTCGCCCGCGTCTTTCAAAGCCAGCCTTTTGAGGCAATATGTCGCATCACAAAATAAGTCCGATTGTTTGTTTATTCCCTGCTTGTCGGGTGTACCTGAACAAGCCATGGCGCAACTCACTGCGCTGATCGAGCCGGTGATTGCACAAACGACGAAAAAAAACCGTCAGCCCATTAGTTTGATTGGCAGTTCACTCGGCGGTTATTACGCCACCTGGCTGGCGGAGCAGTATGATTGCCGTGTTGTACTGGTGAATCCGGCGGTACGGCCTTACGATTTACTGGAAAATTATTTAGGTGAAAACGTTAATTATTATACCGGTGAACGTTACCCGTTAACGGTTGAACATATTGAACAATTACGTCGCATGGACGTGACTAAAATTACCAAACCTGATCGCTATTTACTGATGTTGCAAACCGGTGACGACATACTGGATTACAAGCTGGCCATGGAAAAATATCCCGGCGTACCCTCCATCGTAGAAGAAGGCGGTGGCCATGAATTCATGGGTTTTGATCGCCATCTGGAAACCGTGCTGGCATTTTGTGGCATCAACCCGCTAAAAAATATTCCCAGGATTTAATACATGTCACTTGGCCCCGTCATGCTGGATTTGGTTGGCACCTCGGTGTCAGCGGAAGAACGTGAAATGTTATTGCACCCGCAAACCGGCGGGGTGATTTTATTTACGCGTAACTATCAATCACCGCAACAAATGCGTGCGCTGACGCAAGAAATACATGCGCTGCGCACACCGCATTTATTAATTGCTGTGGATCATGAAGGCGGTCGGGTGCAACGTTTTCGACAGGGTTTTGTGCATTTACCGGCGGCGGGACGTTTTGGTGAGTTGTATAAATCCGATATTAAACGCGCCAAAAAACTAACCCACACGGCGGGCTGGCTCATGGCAACTGAATGCCGCGCAGTCGGTATTGATATGAGTTTTGCGCCGGTGCTGGATTTAGGAGTAGGGGTGAGCGGTGTAATTGGCGACCG
>JANOOU010000441.1:0-5616 GCA_031421475.1 Gammaproteobacteria bacterium
GCCATGCTCGCAACATGACGCACGGCATGCACCGAGCTTTCGGAACCGTCTACAGGCAGCAGGATTTTGAATGTCATGATTGTTATCCTTCTTTGAATACTGGCCGATTTGCGCATCAGGCATATAGCCGTTCGTGGTTCACTGCGCTCAACAGATGATAGACGCATCTTCCAATGAGCTGCACAGTGATGCAAGACGGCTGGGCGAATTTGAAGCCTGGATCACAGCCGGTTACAGCTTTAATACAATTTAGGGCACCTCTAAAAATGCACTTTTTCCGCGATGGCTGCGTCACCGATTTTTGCTCCTGCAAAATCGGCATACAATACATCCTGTATATAACCTCCGTGCTCGAATCCTCATGTATGACTTATACACTGCGGTTCTGTGCGCGGTGCTTCCTTGCCCTCACGAAAAAAATTACTATTTTTAGAGGCGCCCTTTACTATAGCCGCGCACATAAAAAAACCGCCATGAATCTGGCGTTTTTTTTATTTCAGCCATGCATGATTGCTATCAGGCCATTGCGGGTAACAACACCGCTTCGCTGCCGGATTTACCAAGACGGCGATAAATATCTTTCAGCGCCATATATTCTGTAGCAAACAAATTTTCCTGACCCAGTTTTTCTAACAAATGTGTGTTGCGCATGACATCCAGAATCTGTTTCTTTAAACCACTGAATACCAGTGTAATTCCATTACCACGTAAATGCTCAATCAGGAGATGTAACACTTCTTCGCCGGATGCATCAAGCTGATTAATACCATCGCCCACCACCAAAATATATTGGGCGTTTTTGTGACCGTTAACGGCCTCTAGAATAGTGTCTTCGAAATAGGAAATATTGGCAAAATATAATGAGCCATCAAAACGCAGCACAATAATATTTTCATCGGTTGGCAAATCGGGATGTACGGATAAATCACGCAAGGTGCCATCCTCATAACGGCCGAGCAATGCCACCCGTGGTTTCATGGTGCGATACAAATACAATCCCAGCGCCAGACCGGCGCCAAACATAATGCCCTTATCCAGATGCGGCGCAAAACCCAGCGTACAACAAAAGGTTACAGCGGCGGCTATGCCATCGTGCTTATGGGCTCGCCAGGCATGTTTTATCGCCCCGATATTCACCAGATTAATTACCGCCATCATGATTATTGCTGCCAGTACAGCTTGTGGCAAGTGGTGCAACAAAGGCGTAAGAAATAACAACGTAACAACGACCAGTAAAGCGGTAACAACGGATGAAAAACCGGTACGTGCACCAGCATCAAAATTCACCGCCGAACGCGAAAACGAGCCACTGGCCGGATAGGATTGGGTAAAACTTCCCACGATATTCGCCAACCCCTGACCAATCAATTCCTGATTGGGATCAATCCGGTCTTTGCTCTTTGCAGCCATCGACTTGGCAATTGAAATCGCCTCCATGAACCCAACCAGCGCAATCACAATGGCACTGGGTAATAACGTCATGGCTTTTTCCAGGCTAAAAGCAGGCATGGTTAAGGCAGGCAAACCTTCCGGTACTTTGCCGACTACTTCACCGTGATATACCGCTTCAAAATCGATGGCCCAGCTAATTAAAATAGTCACCACAACAACTATCAGCACGCCCGGTAATTTGCGTGCATATTTACGCAATAGCCACATCACCGCCAATGCCGTAACACCCATAATCAGCGTTGGAATATGTGTACTGCCAAGTTGTTGGAACACACCCCAGATCCGATGCAAAAAGTGATCGCCGGAGCTGCCCGGCATTTTTACGCCAAAGATTTTTGACAGCTGCGACAAAGCGATCACCAGCGCCGCCGCATTGGTAAACCCGACTATGACCGGATGCGACAAAAAGTTTACGACTACGCCCAATCGAAACATGCCCAGCGATAACTGAAATGCACCCACCAAAAAAGATAAAAACATCGCCAGGGCAATATAGGTTGCAGCCAGCTCGGGATGAGAATTCGCGGTTCCACCCACTAGCGGCGCCAGAGCGGTTGCGGTCATCAACGACACTACGGCCACTGGCCCGGTGGCCAAGTGTTTTGAAGAACCCCAAAGCGCGCCCACCATCACCGGTAAAAATGCAATGTATAAACCGAAATACGCGGGTAAGCCCGCAAGTTGCGCATAAGCCATGGATTGTGGAATCAACACTAGCGCCACGGTCAAACCTGCCATGAAATCGGCACGCAGAATATCGGGGTTCTTCAACTGAGGTAGCCATACGAGAAATGGAAACGCTTTGTTTAATACAGCCTGATAACGATGATTCATGGGTTCCTCTAGACAGAAAGGCAAGTAAAAATGGTGGCGCATAGTATCACAGCCCGTCTATTTCGAGCCTGAACACACATCAATGCCTAGCCAGTTCCTGACGGCAGGTTATAGTCAACGGCTAAATTGCCGCAGACCGGTAGCCCAAGTGTTTTTACGCCTTTCCGCCACTGGATTCGATACTGCGCCATTGCCTGTTCTGCTGGCCTGGACAGCATCCGTCATGTCGGGCGGGTGGTATTAGGCCTGGCCGCTTTTAATATTCAGGGGATACAGGGTGCCTTGTATCAACTGCTGAATTTTTCCCTGATTTCAGGCGGCCTGTACTTAATGATCAGCATGCTGCACCCGCGTACCGGCACCACTGTAGCGTGCTCCTTGGTAGTGCCGGAGGTCATTTACTTACACCCAGGGAAAACTATAGGTAGTGGGCATAATGAGCATCAAAACCCTCGCTACCGGTGTTTATCCCGAGGCCGATCCTGCAGGTTATTCGTCACAGTGGTGAAAACTGGCTGCTTTCCCGGCACAGCTAAAGCTTGTTGATCGCCTATTGCGCCCTATACAATACCTGCCCTTATCGCGCCGCCTCGATGGCACTGCGCTGACCGGTTTTTATTTAGTCCTTGAGGAATTAACATGTCCCTGAAACATCCTGTGGTTGCAGTCACCGGCTCATCCGGCGCTGGCACATCAACCGTGAAACGTGCGTTTGAACATATTTTCTTTCGTGAAAAAATTAACCCGGTGATTCTTGAAGGTGACAGCTTCCATCGCTATGAACGCGGCCCGATGAAAGATGCCATGGCCGTAGCCGAAAAAAACGGCAATCGTTTTTTCAGCCATTTTGGAGAAGATGCCAATCTGTTCGACAAACTTGAAGGTTTATTCAAAAGCTATGGCGCCACCGGCACCGGTCAAAAGCGTTATTACCTGCACTCGCAACCCGAGGCGGATGAACATAACGCACGGTTGAAAACCAACAAAAAACCCGGCGAATTCACCCCCTGGGAAGATATTGCAACCACTTCCGATCTGCTGTTTTATGAAGGCTTACATGGCCTGATAAAAACCGACGCATCCAACGCTGCGCAGCACGTCGACCTGGGCATCGGTGTAGTTCCCATCGTCAATCTGGAATGGATTCAGAAAATTCATCGTGACAACGCTGAACGTGGTTATTCAGCTGAGGTCATCGTCGACACCATTCTGCGTCGCATGCCGGATTATGTGAATTACATTACGCCACAGTTCTCACTCACCGACATCAACTTTCAACGCGTATCAACAGTCGATACATCCAACCCGTTTATAACACGCGACATTCCCACACCCGACGAAAGCCTGATTGTTATTCGCTTCAGAAACCCGGACAAATTTGGCATCGATTTTCCTTATTTACTGAACATGATTCACAACTCGTTTATGTCGCGCCGCAACACCATTGTAGTGCCCGGCGGAAAAATGGCGATGGCGATGGAAATCATCCTCACACCCATCATTCACGACATGATTGAAAAATCTAAAAAGGCACGATAAACAAATTTGTCGCAGCGCGACACTTGCCTAGCCTCCCCCCTTGTGGAAGGGGGGAACTACCTGCGTAGCTGGCGGTGGGTGAGGGAGGCATCAAGCTAGCTTTTTTGCATGCAACCATGCCGTATGTCTTGTAACCACAGAGCTCGATAAATAACTCGTTAAATGTGTTAACAGCAGATTACAATCGTCCCCATGATGAAATCATTCTTACATGCACATGCTTCTGGCCTAACACTCAACTCCCTGCTGTCAGAGTGTTTTGACCAATTAGGCGATATACCCCCCGAAGCAACATTGGGCTTTGTCTATGTAAGCGATACGTTAAGCAATGAATTATTAACCATCCTTACACGCCTGAAAGAACAAACCGGTATTCAGAACTGGATTGGTAGTTTGGGTGTCGGCATTATCGCCAGCAACCATGAGTATTATGATCAACCGGCCATCGCCATCATGATTGCCGATTTCAACGAAGATGATTTTCGGTTACTGCCAAATTTTACCCACGACACCGAATTACCCGAAGAACTTAAAACCTGGTGTACACCACATGCTTTTCATGTGGCGCTGGTGCATGGCGATCCGCAAAATCCGGGTACGCAAAATATGCTCGGGCAACTGGCACACAATTTACCGGAAGCCTTTCTGATTGGCGGCTTAACATCCTCGCGGCACACCGGATATCAAATTGCCGGCCCGATACACCATGGCGGTATTTCAGGCGTGGTGTTTTCTGATCAAATCTCTGTCTCCAGCAATCTCACTCAAGGTTGCAGCCCGGTGGGTACACGTCATCGCATTACACAAAGTGATCGCAATATTGCATACAGCCTCGATGATCGCCCGGCACTGGATGTACTCAACGAAGAGTGTGGCGATTTAATATCCCGCGACTGGGACCGTGCCGCCGGTTATATTTTCATTGGCCTCATTAACACCGGCGCCGATACGGATGATTACACCGTGCGCCAACTGGTAGGCATAGATGAACATGCGCGCATATTTGCCATTGCTGATCATCTTGAAACCGGCAGCGATTTATTATTTTGCCGCCGTGATGGCAGCAGCGCACAGGACGACATGCAACGCATGTTGTTAACCATAAAAACTCGCTTGAAAAAACCACCCCGTGGTGGCATTTATGTCTCCTGCCTGGGCCGTGGCCGTGAGCAGTTTGGTCAAAATTCGGAAGAAGCGCGATTAATTCACAGTGTGCTGGGGGATTTCCCATTGGTGGGTTTTTTTGCCAGTGGGGAGATTCATCGGAATCGGTTGTATGGGTTTACCGGTGTGCTGACGTTGTTTTTGTAACTCGCAGTTAGCAACAAATATTCCCACCAGGTCTTTCTCGTTCCCACGCTCCGCGTGGGAACGCAGATATATTGTACTGTTTACTGATTTATTTCCTGGCTTTGAAAACTTCATTCCGCCCTCGCTGGGCGAGTTACTTTACGAACACCCTCCCTGGCGTTCACCCTACGGGTTCGCTACGCGAATTCAAAATCGCTCCCGGCGATTTAGTCTTTGCTTGTGCAAAGAAAAGTAACCAAAGAAACACACCCCGGCCGCGCTGGCCCTTCGGGCTTCCCTCGCAGAGCGACTTTTGCTTCAAGGCCGTTTTGATAAGCAGGGGACGCGCATCAAAACGGCCCTGAATTTACGTGCACTGCTCGGGAACCCCGAAGGGGTAAACTGCGCGGGCCCAGACTTTTTTGGTGACCCATGCTTTTATGTGCTTGGGTGTCGTTTGACAAAAAGTTACCCGCCCAGCGAGGGCGGAATAAAACTTTC
>JANOOU010000442.1:0-5332 GCA_031421475.1 Gammaproteobacteria bacterium
TACGGTTATTGGTGGTAGCTGCCTCGCCACCGCATAACTCTTTCTCATGGCCGCCATAACGTAATAACACGCCCCACCCACCTGGCCCAGGGTTGCCGCGGCAAGCGCCGTCGGTAAACATTTCAACCAGTTGTTTTGTTACATTCATTTACTAATCACCTGATAAACACTGCAAACACGGAAGCTTTGAATTACACTCACGCATTGTAATCGCCTGCTAACAATAATTTTAGAAAAAGTTGCCAAGACATTGATTTACAAAAACTCCCAAAACAAAGTATCTCCTGCCTTCGGGCTATTTTGTGGCCTGTGCTCCAGTTTGCTGATTTCCGGCTGCGCCAGTTACCCCGTTACCACGCTCGAAACGGCTCTTGCCACTCCTCCCCAAACACAGATAGTCTCGAGTGACTCGGAAGATATCTCTACCTCTGTTGAAGATGTCTCCCCACCCGCTGATGAATTTGCTGATGAATTTGCATTGGATCCACAGGATTATCAAACCCAGCACAGCAATATCTGGGATCGCCTGCGTGCCGGCATGAAAATGGACGACCCGGCCGACCACCCGCGCCTGCAAGCTGAAATCAACTGGTATGTTAAACAGAGTGAGTACATGGCGCGCGTGATCGACCGCGCTGAACCGTTCCTGCATTACATTCTGAATGAAATCGAAGCGCGTAATCTGCCCACCGAACTGGCATTACTGCCCATCGTAGAAAGCGCCTTTCAGCCATTTGCCTATTCGCATGGCCGCGCGGCCGGTATCTGGCAATTCATTCCCTCCACCGGCAAGATGTACGGCCTGAAACAAAATTGGTGGTATGACGGCCGCCGTGATGTGTATGCGTCCACCCAGTCTGCACTCAACTATCTGAATCACCTGGATCGCGAATTTAACGACTGGTCGCACGCCTTGGCGGCTTACAATGCCGGTTCCGGCAATGTACGCCGTGCCATTGTGAAAAACCGCAAGCACAACAAGGCAACCGATTTCTGGAATCTGGATCTGCCACAGGAAACCCGTGCGTATGTACCCAAACTACTGGCGCTCAAGCGCATTATCAGTAATCCAGAACGTTACGGCATCACACTGCGTTGCCTGCCGGACATGCCGCAATTCGAACACGTTGAAACCGGATCCCAACTCGATCTGGCACTGGCAGCCGAAAAGGCGGGCATGAATATCGAAGACCTGTATCGTCTTAACCCCGGATTCAATCGCTGGGCTACCGATCCAGATGGCCCGCATTATTTGCTGGTGCCGGTTGATAATGCCGAACCCTTCCGCCAGCAACTGGCAGAACTGTCCGTACAAGATCGTATGCAATGGCAGCGTCACCAAATTAAAAACGGCGAAACACTCGGCCAGATTGCAGATCGTTATACAGTCTCAATCGATAATCTGAAAACCATTAACAAACTGCGTGGCAACACGATACGCGCCGGTCAATATTTGATGATACCGGTGGCCAGCCGTGGCTTATCTGAATACCGTTTGAGCGCCGAACAACGCAAACTCAATTTACAAAACACACCACGCACCGGCACCAAAGTGAGCCATACCGTACTGGCAGGCGAAACTTTCTGGAGCTTGTCACGTTTGTATAATGTCGGCACCCAAGAACTTGCTCAATGGAATGCCATGGCCAGTCGCGATCCGCTGGCAGCCGGCCAAACACTGGTGATCTGGAGCAAAAGCAAAGTGCAGCCCTCTTCCCTGCCACGGACACTCGCCAGCGCCACGGGTGAAACCCTGCGCACCATTTCGTACAAAGTACGCAGCGGTGATTCGCTCTACCGCATCGCGCAAAAATTTAACGTTGCGGTGAATGATTTAAGACGCTGGAATACCATAGGCAATAAAACACTACGTCCCGGCACTGTACTGAAACTACATGTAGATATCACCGCACAAACCAGTGAAGGTTAGGCCGCTGGCAGATGTGACGGGGTTAATAAAAAATTAAACTTAGCTGCAAAGGTTTGCACATGAGTGAACAAATCGACGTCACCCTGCTATCGCGTTATCAGCCTCTCAATGCGTTGAACCCTGACAATTTACAGGAAGTTCTCAAACACGCCAAAGTTGAGGAAATGACAGCCGGTAAAATACTGTTTAAAAAGGGCGACACCCAAAACGCACAGATTTATTTACTCAAGGGCGAAGTCGAATTACTCGGCGACACCGGCGTCCTCAAAACCATCAAGGCCGGCAGTGCCGACGGCCTCAATGCCATAGCGCACATCCTGCCGCGCACGATCACCGCCAAAGCCAAAACCGACATTGCTCTATTCAAAGTGGATGGCGATCTGATTGACGTCATGCTCACCTGGGATCAAACCGGTAATTACCAGGTGCAGGAATTTGGTGTAGGCAGTGGCAGCGGTGACGACGACTGGATGAATCGCATCCTGCAAACCGAAGCATTTCACCGCATTCCACCCGCTAACATTCAAGCCATATTTATGCGCATGCAATCGATACCGGTAAAAGCCGGTGAACCGATCATTAAACAAGGAGAAGATGGCGATTATTTTTATATCATCAAAAAAGGCCGCTGCCTGGTAACGCGCTCCATGCCCGATCAACCGCGCGGTATCAAACTCGCTGAATTAAAAGACGGTGACACGTTTGGTGAAGAAGCCCTGATAGCCAGCAGCAAACGCAATGCCACCATCACCATGCTGACCGATGGTGTACTCAATCGCTTATCGAAAAAAGATTTTCTTGAACTGCTCAATGAACCCTTGCTGAGCTGGGTGACATTTGATGAAGCAAAAAAACTGGCCGAAGAAAACCATGCAGTATGGCTGGATGTACGCCTGCCAACTGAACATCAGTCCGATGCCATCAAAGGCGGTGAACACATCCCGCTGATTTTTTTGCGCATGAAAATCAGCAGTATTGATCAGGATAAATCCTATATCGTTTATTGCGACACCGGCCGCCGCAGTTCCGCTGCCTCCTATTTACTCAACGAGCGCGGCATCACCAGCTATGTACTCAAAGATGGACTGGGGTCTGCGCCGCCTGCATTCAGAACTGCAAAAACCTGAAGATTATGGCCCGCAAATGCGCAGGAGCAGTTGCCGGCATGCGCAAGAGCGGCGAATCTTTTGCCTTTACTACCGGAACACTTGAAAAGGATACACACCCATACCGGCACGTTAAGAATACGTCGTCGTCCCGGCAGAGCCTGCCCCGGCAGGGATTGCCGGGGGATTGCCGGGACCCAGAATCCATGGAGGGTGAGCGGCGTCACGTCCCTGTGATCTGGATTCCGGCAATCCCTGCAGGAATGACGCTGGATTTAATACTTCATTTTTTTGTTTAAATGGTATTCTTTTCATCTGACTTATTAGTATATTTCAATCTCCGCTATACCCCGGTATTTTGCTGTGATCCACTTCGTCAATTTGTTCAGCCGCCACAAACTGCTGCGCATATTTCAAATACACTTTGTGTTTTACAAAAGCATTAAAAATATCCGGGTCAATATGTTTATCCAGGCACATTTTTCCCAGAATAGTCAAACATTCACTTAACTTCTTGCCGGCCTTATAGGGCCTATCCTGTGCAGACAAAGCCTCAAAAATATCGGCTATGCCCATCATTCTGGCCTGCCATGACATTTGCTCGCGCGTCAAGCCGCGCGGATAACCTCTACCATCCATACGCTCGTGGTGACCACCTGCATACTCCGGTACATTGCTTAAGTGTTTTGGGAAGGGCAATTGATCCAGCATTTTTATCGTAACAGCCATATGATTGTTAATGATATGGCGCTCTTCAGGTGTCAGCGTGCCTTTGGCTATGGTTAAATTCTTAACTTCATCTTCAGTTAAAAAATTTGTCTGGTTTCCTTTGCAATCAACCCACTGGTATGCGGCTATATCACGCACGCGCTGTTGATTCTCGGGCGACATAAATTCACCGCCCACATTAAAATGCTGAATAAAATCACAATCTTCATTAATTTTTTTAATTTTATCCTCATATTCCTGCTGGTTTATTTTTTTCTCCAGTAATGCAATTTTAAGATCGCGCTTTAATACTTCAAAACGTGTGTCAACGGTATTGATACGATCATAAATAGTTTCCAGTTTGGTGGCTTTGTCTATTACATATTCCGGTGTTGTCACTTTGCCACAATCATGCAACCAGCCAGCAATCATTAATTCGTAGCGATCTTTATCACGCATCTTAAATTGCGCCAACGGCCCATCCTGTTCTGCATCACAGGCTTCGGCTATCATCATGGTTAATTCAGGCAGGCGTTTGCAATGGCCGCCGGTATAAGGTGATTTCTCATCAATCGCGGTGGCTATTAATTTAATAAACGCTTCAAACAAGGCTTTTTGTTCTTCAATTAAACGTTTGTTGGTTAAGGCAACAGCAGCCTGTGAAGCCAGTGATTCGGCGAGCTTTTGTTCTTCCTTGGTAAACACGCCCACCTCATGGGTATAAGGATCAAGTGAGTTAATGAGCTGTAATACACCGATGACGTCACCTTCGTGATTCTTCATGGGTACAGTGAGCAAAGACGTGGTGCGGTAACCGGTTTTTTCATCAAATTTACGTGTACCGGTAAAGTCATAATTTTTTGCATCATAAGCGTCAATAATGCTAATGGTCTTGTCATTCAGCACGGCGCTGGTAACGACCATGGAAAGATTTTTTTCACCGTTGATATACAGAGGGATGGGAGCGAATTTAATTTCATTACCACTGGTGCCTCCCATGGCAATACCCAGTGAATCGGTGCTCACAATTTCGAACTTCAGTTCATTATTTTCGGTTATCGTATAGAGCGTACCGCCATCAGCATGGGTGAGTTTTTTGGCGCCGTTTAAAATCAGCTCCAATACACGCTGGTTATTTTTTTCGGATGACAGGGCAATGCCAATTTCATTCAACATCTCAATGTTTGACAACATCATATCCATGGTGACTCTCTATTTTGAAAACAAATTCTCAAGCAGGGTGCGCCGCGCACACCCTTGAACTATTTTTGAATACCACCCAGTGTCATTTGATGTGGGTTCAGCAAACGTTCCAGCTCTTCACGTTTTAGTTCTGTCATCTCTTCTGCGACATCGATAACAGCGCGGCCCTGTGCATAAGCGGCTTTCGCAATTTTTGCGCCCAGCTCGTATCCGATCACCGGATTCAGAGCGGTGACCAGTATCGGATTACGCCCCAACGTGGCTTCAATATTTTTACGATTAACCGTAAAACCGGCAATCGCTTTATCGGCCAACAGTCGCGATGCATTCGCCAGTATCTCAATACTTTGCAGCAGGTTGTAAGCGATAACCGGCAACATTACAT
>JANOOU010000443.1:0-2148 GCA_031421475.1 Gammaproteobacteria bacterium
CGTTAAAGGCGAAAAATGGTTTACCCTGAATCAGGGCAAGGAATACATTCGTATCGCCGGTATTGTTCGGCCGCAGGATGTTTCGTCAAATAATGTGGTGCTTTCCACCAAGCTGGCCGATGCGCAAATTGGCTATAGTGGTGAAGGCTTTGTACAAGATAGCAATACCCAGGGTTGGCTTGCGCAGTTTTTCAGCAGCAAGTGGTGGCCTTTTTAATCAGGACGTATTGTCAATCACGTGTTTCTTGACTCAGCAAAAGGCGGCTTATTTTATGCCCGCCGCAGTGTTAAATATTACAGCAGGCTTATCACTATCCTCGGTTTAAACCCGGCAACAAGCGGCTAATCCTCATCTATCCTCCTGTTACGCACTGAGGATAATGTTACGTGTCAGATCAAACCTATTCAAAGTAGTGGCCGAAGGCGTTGAGAATGAAGCGCAGTGGGCATTCCTCAAAAAAAATCACTGCGATATTGCGCAAGGTTATTTGATGGGCAAGCCGATGAATGCGGCAGATTTTGTCAAGCACGTGTATCAAACGAAATAATGTGCGATAACAGGCTGTCATACTAGGGAAAATTGATATACAACAAGACCCCATGAAGCCCTTGTGGTGAAATGACATAAAGTGCAGGGCCGTGACTTGAAACAGAACGCCATGCCCTCATTTTCCAGGTAACTAAAATTCTCTGAGGCAAGGTTTATGAAAATGGAAAGGCTAACCAGCAAACTGCAAATGGCACTGGGCGAAGCACAGTCACTGGCGGTGGGCCGTGATCACCAATATATTGAAGCTGTGCACATGCTGCTGGCTTTACTCGATCAGCAAGGCGGCACGGTACGGCATTTACTATCACTGGCGCAGGCCAATGTAAACGGCCTGCGTTCACGGTTGGGTGAAGAGCTGGAAAAATTACCGCAAGTGCAGGGTACGGCAGGCGATGTGCATTTATCAGCCGACATGGGCCGTTTGTTGAATGTGGCCGATAAACTGGCACAGCAACGTAAAGATCAATACATCTCCAGTGAATTGTTTGTACTGGCCTGTATCGAAGATAAAAATAAACTGGGTGAACTGCTGAAAAAATTCGACATTGATAAAGCCAGGCTGGAAAAAGCCATTGAGAAAGTGCGCGGCGGTCAAAAAGTGGATGATCCCAATGCTGAAGATCAGCGCCAGGCGCTGGAAAAATATACCATTGATTTAACCGAACGTGCGGAACAAGGCCGGCTCGATCCGGTGATCGGCCGTGATGAAGAAATCCGCCGTACCATTCAGGTATTGCAACGTCGCACCAAAAATAATCCGGTATTAATCGGTGAGCCCGGTGTCGGTAAAACCGCTATTGTTGAAGGGCTGGCACAACGAATCGTCAACGGCGAAGTACCCGAAGGCTTAAAAGGCAAACGTTTGTTGTCACTCGATATGGGATCGCTGATTGCGGGCGCCAAATTTCGCGGTGAATTTGAAGAGCGCTTAAAAGCTGTGCTCAGCGATTTGTCAAAACAGGAAGGCCAGATTATTTTATTTATTGACGAATTGCATACCATGGTCGGCGCCGGCAAGGCAGAAGGCTCGATGGATGCCGGCAATATGTTGAAGCCGGCGCTGGCGCGTGGCGAGTTACATTGTGTAGGCGCCACCACGCTGGATGAATATCGAAAATATATCGAAAAAGATGCGGCGCTGGAGCGACGTTTCCAGAAAATTGTGGTTGATGAACCTAATGTGGAAGACACCATTGCGATTTTGCGCGGATTAAAAGAGCGTTATGAAGTGCATCATGGTGTGGATATAACCGATCCCGCCATCGTTTCCGCTGCGGTGCTTTCGCATCGTTATATTACCGATCGCCAGTTACCGGACAAGGCCATTGATTTAATCGATGAAGCCGCCAGCCGAATACGTATGGAAATAGATTCCAAGCCTGAAGTAATGGATAGACTGGAGCGTCGTTTAATTCAATTAAAAATTGAACGTGAGGCACTGGGCAAAGACAGCGACAAGGCTTCACGCGAACGTTTGTTAAAGTTGCAAGATGAAATTGACAAGCTGGAACAGGAATATGCGGATCTGGAAGAAATTTGGATCTCTGAAAAAGCCGCATTACAAGGTACCGCCAATATTAAGGAACGCCTGGAGCAAG
>JANOOU010000444.1:0-3338 GCA_031421475.1 Gammaproteobacteria bacterium
CTGCGTGAACAACCCCATGCCGCGCATTTACATTTCGCACTGGGCGCACTCTATGCCAGCCAGGCACGCTGGGCAGACGCACAGCAAGCCTATTTCAACGCCTATACCGGTGATAACAGCAATGCCGATTACGCCTATAACTTGGCGGTGAGCCTCGATCAACTGGGCCAATTTAAAGCGGCACGCGGTTATTACCAAAAAGCCCTGCAATCAACAGACAGCCACCGTGCCGGATTTGTAACCAGCGACTTGCAAACCCGCATTGAACAACTATCCCGCGTGCCGGATAGCAGCAAAGGAACACAGCCTTGAATCCGGATTATCCAGCCATGATTCATCCGCTCACTGGCGACGGCTTGATACACCCGACTGCGCCAACTGGATAAAACCCGATGACGACTAAACCCCTGTTTACCCCCGGCAGTAGCAGCCCGCCAGGCACCAAAAAAAAACGCATCGGTGAAGAACTGATCGATCGCGGCCTGATTACCAAAGATCAGGCGCAAATTTCACTGATCGAGCAAAAAAAATCCGGTAAACCGCTGGGTGAAACACTGATTACACTGGGCTTCGTCACCGAAGCCATTATGCGTGACGTACTGGGTGAAATACTCGGCCAGGAAAGCGTTGATCTCACCGCCGCCGTACCCGATGCCGAAGCCATTAAACTGATTCCCAAAGACGTAGCCAGCCGCTATGTCGTGGTGCCGCTGAATTTCGATAGCGAAACCAATACGCTCGATCTGGCCATGAGCGACGTCAACAACCTGGTGGTGATTGACCGCATTCGTGCCACCATCGGCCGCCGTATCGAACTCAACCCGTTGCTGGCAGCAGAAGGTGAAATTCGCACGGCCATCGACATGTTCTACGGTTACGAACTATCGGTCGACGGCATTTTGCACGAGATCGAAACCGGTGAAGTCGACTTTCGCAGCCTGGAGGCAGAAGGCACCGAATACAGCCAGCCGCTGGTGCGGCTGGTGGACGCCATTCTCGCTGACGCTGTAAAAAAAGGCGCATCCGATATTCACTTTGAGCCGGAACAGGCCTTCCTCCGATTACGTTACCGCATCGATGGCGTCTGCCGTCAGATTCGCAGCCTGCACAAACATTACTGGTCGGCGATTGTGGTGCGCCTCAAGGTGATGTCGAAAATGAACATAGCCGAAACCCGCTCGCCGCAGGATGGCCGCATCAATCTGCAAATTCGCGGTCGTCAGGTCGATTTTCGTGTATCGGCCCAGCCCACCACCCACGGCGAAAACATCGTATTGCGCGTGCTCGATCGTGCCAAAGGCATCGTGCCGCTGGACAACCTCGGCATCTACCCGCCCACGCTGGACATGCTAAAACTGATGATGGCGCGCCCCGAAGGCATCATTCTGGTCACCGGCCCCACCGGTTCCGGTAAAACCACGACGCTCTATTCCATGCTCAATTACATCAAGTCTGAAGCCATTAACATCATGACCCTGGAAGACCCGGTGGAATACCCCATGGACATGATTCGCCAAACCTCGCTCAACGAAGTGGCGCGTATGGATTTCGCCAACGGCATTCGCTCCATGATGCGGCAGGATCCAGACGTAATTCTGATCGGCGAAATTCGCGACAGCGACACCGCCGAAATGGCCTTTCGCGCCGCCATGACCGGCCATCAGGTGTACTCCACCCTGCACACCAACTCCGCCATCGGTACCATGCCACGCTTGCTGGATATTGGCGTACTGCCCGATATCATGAGCGGCAACATCATCGGTATTATCGGCCAGCGCCTGGTGCGCAAACTGTGCCCGTTTTGCAAAACCGCGCGCAGCGCCGAGCCCATTGAAAAGAAATTATTAAAGCAGGATGAGCACACCGAACTCACCATCCACGATGCGGTAGGTTGCGAGAAATGCACCAGCGGTTACAAGGGACGCCTATCTATTATTGAAGTCTTGCGCATGGACGCCGGACTCGATGAATTAATCGCACGCAAAGCCACACTCGGCGAATTGCGCCGCTATACCCAATCAACCGGCTTTCGCAACCTGGCCGATGACGCCACCGGGCGCGTACTCGAAGGCATCACCAGCCTCGACGAAATCAGCCGTGTTGTAGATTTGACTGACAGGCTTTAAAAGAAAACGCAAATGAACGCAAATGAACGCAAATGCTTTTATATTGAAAAACACTGCATGGATTCTCTGGATAGCACATTATTTACTCACAACACTATAAAACACATATCGCTTTTATTCGCGTTCATTTGCGTTTATTTGCGTTCTCTTTTTCTTTTTGCTTCGCCTGCACAAAACCATGGCAACCACATTTAAATACAAAGCAGTCGACAGCAAAGGTCAAATGCGCAGCGATATTATCGATGCTGAAAACGCCTTTGATCTGGAAACGCGTCTGGCTGCCATGGGGCTCGATCTCATTATCTGCAAACCGGTTTCCGGTGTTTCCAGCATCAAATTCTCGCGTAGTGGCATTACACGACAGGATGTTATTAATTTTGCGTTTCAAATGGAACAACTCACACGCGCTGGCGTACCCATACTGGATGGCCTGGCCGATTTACGCGACAGCACCACCCAGATGCGTTTCAAAGATATTATTGCCGCTGTGGTCGATGAAATTCAGGGCGGTAAAAACCTCTCGCAAGCCCTCGCGATGCATTCAACGGTTTTCGATGGCGTATTTATTTCCCTGGTTCGTGTTGGCGAAGAAAGTGGACGCTTACCCGATGTGCTGCACGATCTGGCCGAAACCTTAAAGTGGCAGGATGAATTAATTTCCCATACCAAAAAAGTCATGATCTATCCGGCACTGGTGGGCACAGTCGTGTTGGGCGTAGTGGTATTTCTCATGATCTACCTGGTGCCACAACTGGTTCCGTTCATCAAAGAAATGGGCGGCGATATTCCCTGGTACACGGTGGCACTGATTGCGACATCTGATTTTATTGTCGAATTCTGGTATCTGGTTTTTTCACTGCCCGTGGTGATTGTTATAACCATTAAAACACTCGCCAAACGCGATCCAAAAATTCGACTAAAAGTCGATGCATACAAACTACGTGTCTGGCTGGTGGGGCCGCTGTTGCTAAAAATAAAACTGGCGCGCTTTGCCAATTACATGGCCATGATGTACGCCTCCGGTATTACGGTACTGGATAGCCTTCGCATAGGACGCGAACTGGTAGACAACACCAAACTCAGTCAGGCCATACAGGAAGTGACCGATAAAATTGCTGACGGCAGTTCCATCTCGGATAGTTTTAAAGCCGTTTCTTTGTTCCCACCTCTGGTTATTCGTATGATCCGTATCGGCGAAAGCACCGGCGGTCT
>JANOOU010000445.1:0-2000 GCA_031421475.1 Gammaproteobacteria bacterium
TTTTGTGTTTCAGGCATCGTATCTGCCGATGCACCGGATGCTATAGCCAAGCCTTTAAAACGTCAATAAAAAGTATTCACAGGCAACATTTTTCTATTCCCATACACCCATTACACATACGACAGCATAAATTATAAAATCCATTAAGCTTTACTATTTATTCGCTTATTTTTTCACACTTAATATATCACTCCTAATATTTCTCGTCTCGCAACACTTGCAAAAACGCATCGCCATAAGTCTGTAATTTACGCACACCCACGCCGGGTAACTCCGCAAACTCATCCAGCGTTTGTGGCCGCATTGCCGCCATGGCGGTTAAGGTGCTGTCGTGAAACACCACATAGGGTGGCACACCTTGTTGTTGTGCGAGCTGGCGCCGTACATTTCGCAAGGCTGTAAATAATGGATCATCGCTGGCAGGTGCGGCGGCATTGCTGCGGGCGGTTTTGCTGCGTGGGGTGGGCGCGGCTTGTTTGGCAATGTGCAGGCTGGCTTCGCCGCGCAATAATGGACGACAGGCTTCGGTCAGTTTCAAGCCGCCAAAGTTATCATGATCGGTTAACAAATAACCACAGGCAATCAGCTGCCGAAAAATGGCACGCCATTCATCCATGCGCAGGTTTTTGCCTATGGCAAAGGTTGAAATTTTATCGTGACCGAATGTTGTAATACGTTCGTTATCTTTGCCCAGCAATACATCAATTAAATAATTCACACCAAAACGCTGACCGGTGCGGTGCACACACGACAAGGCTTTTTGTGCATCGGTGGTTACATCCCAGGTTTGCGGCGGCGTTAAACAATTATCGCAATTACCGCAGGGCGTTGGCAGGGGGTCGCCAAAATAAGCGAGCAAAGATTGGCGACGGCAGCTGGTGAGTTCGCCGTAAGCGAGCATGGCATCGAGTTTTTTTCGCTCTACACGTTTGTGAATTTCATCGGCTTCAGAATTTTCCAGCATTTGACGCAGTAATATTGCATCACCCAAACCATAACGCATCCAGGCATCGGCCGGTAAACCATCGCGGCCGGCGCGGCCGGTTTCCTGGTAATAGGCTTCAAGTGTTTTTGGCAAATTGAGATGCGCAACAAAACGCACATCGGGTTTGTCTATGCCCATGCCAAATGCAATTGTGGCCACCACAATTACGCCGTCTTCTGCCAAAAAACGTTCCTGCGTTTTGCGACGATTGTCTGCATTCATGCCGGCGTGATAGGCCAATGCCGTTAAACCTTGCGTACACAACCACTCGGCCACTTCATCCACCCGCTTGCGCGACAAACAATACACAATACCTGCTGCACCGGCATGCTTTTCCTGAATAAAACGCAGCAGTTGTTCGCGTGAGCCGCGCCCATCCAGCCGCACTTGATAACAAATATTGGGGCGATCAAATCCGGTAACAAAATGGCGGGCATTATCCAGCTGCAAGCGTTGCGCAATTTCAGCGCGCGTTGGCGCATCGGCAGTAGCAGTAAGTGCAATACGCGGGATGGCGGGATAACGCTCATGCAACACGGAAAGTTGCACATAATCTGGACGAAAATCGTGCCCCCATTGCGACACACAATGCGCTTCATCAATGGCGAATAATGCAATGCTTGCGCGATCCAGCTGCGCCAGAAAGCGTTCTGTCATTAAACGTTCGGGTGCGACGTATAACAAATCCAGCTCACCCGCGATTAATGCGCGCTCCACGCGCCGCGCCGCATCCGCATCCAGTGATGAATTCAGATATTCCGCACGCACACCCAACTGACGCATCGCCATCACTTGGTCGTGCATCAGCGCAATCAATGGCGACACGATTATGCCCACACCCTCGCGCAATAATGACGGCAATTGGTAACACAGGGATTTACCGCCACCGGTGGGCATGATAACCAGCGCATCACCACCTTGCACCAGATGTGTAATGATAGCTTCCTGATGCGGACGAAACTGGTTATGGCCAAATACAGCATGCAGTTTTTGCAGATACACAGCAGTCATATTA
>JANOOU010000446.1:0-9004 GCA_031421475.1 Gammaproteobacteria bacterium
CAGGCAAAGCCTGTTCAAAATCGCTCCAGGCGATTTTGTCGAGCACGGAGGTTATATACAGGATGTATTGTATGCCGATTTTGCAGGAGCAAAAATCGGTGACGCAGCCATCGCGGAAAAAGTGCATTTTTAGAGGTGCCCGTAAATTAACTTAGCGAAAAACCCATACGTGCCCACGCTATAACACCACCACGCAAGTTATAGACCTGCTCAAATCCCTGCTCCATTAAAAAACCCACGCCCTGTGCCGATCGCGCGCCACTTCGACAATACAACACACACATATCCTCTCGATCAATTTCGTTTGAACGCAATGGCAATGTATGTAGCGGTAATTTTTCTGAGTTGGGTAACATGCCTGTCGCCATTTCTTCCACGCTACGTACATCCAGTAATCTGATTTTACGATTTTCATCAATATACGATTTCAATGTCTGTACATCGAGTTCCTTGATTGAATACACAGGGCACCTGTTGGGGGTCAGTTGGGATGAATGGCAGATAATAGCGGAATGGCTATTCAAGTAAAACGTCGGCATATACAAATCTGTGAATATATTAACGTTATATATTAATATTCTGAATCGCCCTCTATTATTTATTTTGTTTAATATCATGCGGTTACAAAAGATGTTCAAAAAGCAACCACAATTTTCATTCCCCGTCTGTCAACTAGATCAAAAAAAACTCACTCAGGCGCTTGCCTTTCGTTCTGGATCGAATGTATTTTGTACAAGCAAACTCATACAAGTGACTAATTTTTCAAGAATCACCCGAGCCATGCAGACTGGTAGTCGGGTAAAACCATACCACTGCAACATTTCATCAACGTGAGGAGATATTAAATGAGCGACCACCGCAAACTAACCATTATTGCTACCAAAGGCACGCTAGACTGGGCTTACCCCCCCTACATCCTGGCCAGCACTGCCGCTGCACTGGGCATGGAAGTATCTGTATTTTTCACCTTTTACGGCCTTAATCTGCTACTCAAAGACACCAGCCCCCTGAAAGTAACGCCAACCGGCAATCCGTCCATGCCTATGAAGATGCCAATGGGTCCTAAATGGCTGCGTAATATCGACTTTGGACCTAAAATCCCCAACGTTTTGTGGAATGTCCCCTTCATGGACACCATTGCCACAGTACTGATGAAAAAGACCATTACTAACTGCGGTGTAGCCACTATCGACGAACTGCGTTCACTGTGCCAGGAAGCGGAAGTCAAATTCCTCGCCTGCCAAATGACTGTTGAACTTTTTGGTTATAGCCACTCTCAGTTCATCGACGGCGTTGAGTATGTTGGTGCAGCCACCTACTTCGAAGAATCATCCAACGCGACACAGTCACTGTTTATCTAAGGAAGCCCTGAAACGCCATCCTGGCGTTCTCAGAGCACGAAAAAATAAACATGTCATTTTTGTCCATGTTTATTTCTTCATGGCTCCATTTTCAATCACGTAAGTGATAGAAAATGGCGGCACATCTCGGCAATTGCTCCTGCATTGCTCTACCTTCCGCCATCCATGGCGGTCGCTGGTGCCGCAAGGAACCTCTGACGTATTCAGAAGCTCCCTAACAGTGACACCTTGTTTCAATAAAAAAGGCTGCACCTTGGTGCAGCCTTTTTTATTGCCCGGCATGAGCTATCAAGCATACTATTTAGGTCACACAGGCATAACAAGATGACTCACAAAATTATCGGAACAGGTATTCTACTGGTGGGCCTGATTAGTAACAGCCATGCCGAGTTGCCTGAACTGGGGGATGCTACCAAACAAACTCTCTCCACTTTTGAAGAGTCTTTGATGGGCAAGCAGTTCTACCAAACCTTACGCTCTAACATTCCGTTTGTAGATGATCTGATAATCAACGATTACCTGTCCACACTCGGACAGAGACTGGTTTCACAAACGGGCCAGGCCGACAAAACATTTCATTTTTTCATTTTAAAAATTCCTAGCATTAACGCATTTGCCGGGCCCGATGCCTACATCGGCATACACACAGGCCTGATTCAATCTGCCGAAAATGAAAGTGAACTGGCAGGCGTTTTGGCACATGAAATATCCCACGTCACACAACGCCATTTGGCGCGGGCCATGACGGAATCCAGCACCTCACCGGGCGTGGGTTTTGCAGCCATCTTGGCTGGAATTCTGGTATCTGCACAAAATCCGGCAGCCGGTGCTGCCATTATCTACGGCAGCGCGGCTGGCATGATGCAAGCACAAATTAACTTTACGCGGCAGAATGAATACGAGGCCGATCGTATTGGTATTAGCCTGTTACGTGACACCCAGATCAGTCCGGAGGGCATGGCCAATTTTTTTGAAACCTTGCTCGCCAAAGCCGAATCAAGTAATGAGTTAGCACAAATTGAATACCTGCGCACACACCCCCTCAGCTCGAATCGCATTGCAGAAGCCAAACACCGTATTACAGAAAGCGACCACAAACTCCCTAATGACAGCCTGAATTTCCAGCTTGCCAAGGCCCGTATCCTGGTCGAAACCACACCCGCTTTAGATAATTTGATTGCACGCTATAAATCCATTCCCCTCGCTCGTTTGGGCATCAGTGATCAATACACCTTGTCGATAGCACTGATGGCACACGACAACTATCAACCCGCCGTCGACTTGCTGAAAAATCTGGTTCGGCACAATGATCATCCCTGGTTTCAGTTAGCCTTGGCCAACGCTTATGAACACAGTAATCAGGCTAAACTGGCCATGGAAACACTTGCCAGCCTGTATAAACTCTATCCGAACTATTTACCGGTATGCATTGAATATGCTGCACTTCTGAATACACATGGGAACTACGATCGCTCTATTTTCTTATTAAAGCGGCTGTTGCAATATCAAAAACACCCGGCAATCTATGAGAACCTGGCACAAGCTTTTTATGGCAAAGGCCAAACTGGCGCTGCGCTCGAGGCAACCAGCTATCAATATGAACAGGAAGGCTATTTAAAATTAGCTGCCCAGCAAATTGACAATGCACTCAAGCAAACGGATCTGGATAACAATGCTCGACAACGCCTGGCGAGCAAAAAAACGGAGCTTATTGAGCAGCTCAAGCGTGAAAAAATAAATTAGTTAATTCTAATATCGTTATTGAGAACCGCTATATTGAATGTTTTTTCTTGCGCAATCATCACGATTCGGTATGCTAGCCCCACTGGTACAATAAGAACAATATAACTGGCGTACTTTCGTACACTCACTAATTAGAAATGGACTGTGCTTCTGGCTGAAAAGCTGGTAGTTTTCACCCACTGGGCACAGTAGTGCCCACAGCGCAAACATCCTAACGAAACACGAGAGGAACAATCTATGCGGCAAACCGCAAAGTTATTATCAACAACAATATCTGTCGCAGCACTTCTAGGCAGTCTGGCCATTCCGGCCATCAGCTATGCCGATGAAGCAACCATCAAAGAAGGCAAAGAGATTGCATTCGATCGCAAGAAAGGCAATTGCCTTGCCTGTCACAAGATCGCAGGCGGTACACTGGCTGGCACGATCGGGCCCGAACTGGTAGGCATGAAAGACCGCTACCCGGACAAGGCTCCGCTACGCGCACAAATTTATGATCCACGTACCAACAATCCTGTCTCCATCATGCCGCCTTTTGGCAAGCATGAGGTCATCTCCTCAAGTGAGCTCGATAAGGTCGTTGATTTTATTCAATCACTCTAAAAATTATTCAGGGTTAATTTAATGAACAATACACGTAGAAAATTTTTGAAAACTAGCGCAATGACAGGTGCTGTAGTGGCCGGTATCGGTGCTGGCATACTCTCCCCCCGTAATGTTATGGCGGCCTGGCCTAAGCCCGCATTTGACGCAACCGATGTCAATGCTGCACTAACTGGTGCCCTGGGCAGCACTGATATGACAGAAAGTGCTGATATCGATGTGAAAGCACCCGATATCGCTGAGAATGGCTCTGTCGTACCTATCACCATCACTAGCAAAATTCCTGGCACTGAATCCATTACGATTCTACTACCTGGCAATAACAACCCCCTGGCCGCTACGTTTGCACTGAGCGCCAGAACAGAAGGCTTTGTGTCCACCCGTGTAAAAATGGGTAAGACATCAAACGTCGTTGCTGTCGTTAAGGCCAAAGGAAAACTCTACACCGCCAAGAAAGAAGTCAAAGTCACCATCGGTGGTTGTGGCGGTTAATTTATTAAAGATTGGTTAAGCACCAAATAATCACGGGGATTTACACATGAGCGATTCAATTAAAGTCCGCGCTAAAGTTACGGGCGGCGTTACCGAAGTAAAAGCACTGATCAACCATGCAATGGAAACAGGCCAGCGCAAAGACGCAAAAACAGGCCAGGTGGTGCCAGCACATTTCATACAAGAAATCACCTGCACACATAATGGTGAAAATATCCTAACATCACAATGGGGTGCTGCGATTTCCAAGAACCCTTATCTGTCATTCAAATTCAGTGGCGCCAAAGCCGGCGACACCCTGAAAGTCAGCTGGGTTGATAATAAAGGTGAAACTGATACTGTTGATGCAACAATCAGCTAACCCACCACGGAAAACCGTACACCATACCTGTATCACTTTTACAGAAAGGTCTGATTATGAAGAAAATTGCTGTCATCATGTCCGCGCTCTGCGTGCTGCTGTCACCTGCTATCAGCATGGCGACCAACCCAGAACAGGACTTAAAGGAATTCCGCAAAGATTTTGCTGATCGTTTTCCGGATACCAAGTTTGCAGATTTTAACAATGGTGTTTATTCCATTGATAAAGAATCACGCGCACAATGGGAAAGCATGGAAGAATTTCCGCCCTATGAGATTTATGTCGACAAGGGTGAAAAACTGTTCAACACGCCCTTCAAAAACGGTAAAGGCTATGGAGATTGTTTCCCTAAAGCCAAACAAGGTATAGCGCAAAACTATCCTTACTATGACGTTACCCGTAAAGAAGTAATCACACTTGAATTAGCCATCAATGAATGTCGTAAAAATAATGGTGAAGAACCGTTAAAAACCGGCAAGGGCGCCTTGACCCACATTGAAGCCTATCTGGTATTCAAATCACGCGGTAAAAAGGTCAATGTAAAAATTCCCAACGCCGATGCCTTAAAATGGTACGAACGCGGCAAGACACATTTTTACACCAAACGCGGACAGCTCAACATGGCCTGCGCGGATTGCCATGTGACCTACTCTGGCTACTTTATACGTTCTGATGTATTGAGCCCGGCAATCGGCCATGCTTCGCATTTTCCTGTTTATCGCAGCTCCTCCTCTATGGATGCAGCCGATGGTGATGGCATGGGTTCATTGCACAGCCGTTATTCAGGCTGTAACAAGCAGGTACGCGCCAAAGCCTTCGAAGAACAGAGCGAAGAATATCGTGCACTGGAGTATTTTGAGTCCTATATGAGCAATGACCTCATATTAAATGGCCCGGCTTCACGCAAGTAACTGAAAGCTCCGCCGCTCTTGCGCACGTGGCATTCGTGCATCCTGCACATCCGCCACTCCTGCGCATCCATGCGCACGTGGCATTCGTGCATCCTGCACATCAAAACAAAAAAGCCCGGACTAGCCGGGCTTTTTTGTTGTTATATGGTGGGCCGTGAAAGATTCGAACTTTCGACCAAAGGATTAAAAGTCCTCTGCTCTACCGACTGAGCTAACGGCCCGACAGAATACGCTGAAAAAAATTATCCGAATATTTTCAGAGTTAACAAAACGAAATACACAACTTCGCTTTGTGTTAAACCCATCGTAATGACGGTTCTATTGATGGCACATCCTGTCGCCAGGAAAGGCCTTAACCCGCGTTTCCCAAGAGGCGCGTATACTACCCGAAACAAGAAGAATTACAAGCGTCGCTCCTGCGTATCCATGCACACGCGGCATTCGTGCATCCTGCACATCCGTCGCTCCTGCGCATCCATGCGCACGCGGCATTCGTGCACATCCGCCGCTCCTGCACATCCATGCGCACACGGCATTCGTGCATCCTGCACATCACGATAGACAGGCCTTCATGATAGATAATGGGTTGGATCGGGTAACCCGGCATCGATAAAGCCTTTGGCACGCAAACGACAGGAATCACACTGACCACATGCCAGACCTTCATCACTGGCGCTGTAACACGATACAGTTATGCCATAGTCAACACCATGAGACATCCCCAGCCGGATGATCTCAGACTTGGAGAGATTAATCAGTGGTGCATGCACAGCAAGTCTATGCCCTTCAACGCCCGCTCGGGTTGCCAGGTTAGCCATGACTTCATAGGCTTCTATATAGGCAGGTCGACAATCCGGGTAGCCTGAATAATCCACCGCATTTACCCCAATATAAATATCTTGAGACTGCAGCACTTCCGCCCAGGCTAAAGCAAAAGACAAAAAAACCGTATTACGTGCTGGCACATAGGTAATGGGAATACCCGTAGTAGGCAGGTGAGGTACCGCGATATTTTTATCCGTTAATGCCGAGCCACCAAATTGTGCCAGATCGACTTGTGCAATCGTATGCCGGGCCACACCCAGTGCAGCTGCAACATTCCGTGCTGCATGCAACTCAGACCGATGTCGCTGACCATAATCAAAACTCAAAGCATAACAATCAAATCCCTCGGCTTTGGCACAAGCCAGCACCGTTGCAGAATCAAGGCCGCCGGATAACAGTACAACCGCTTTTTTCGGAGCATCTTTCCAACTCATGCTTATACGCCCTGCTTTTCACCCCACAAAAATTTGTGCAATTGAATTTGCATGCGCACCGGTAACTTGTCATGCAATATCCACTCAGCCAAATCTTGTGGTTTGAGCGTTGAATAGGATGGTGAAAATAAAACTTTGCAGGTATCGGCCAACTGATATTGTTGCAACACATTACAGGCCCAGACATAATCATCGCGATCGCAGATAACAAACTTCACTTCATCTTGCGCGGTTAAATAATCAATATTGCTGAATAGATTTTTTGTAGCTTCACCTGATGCGGGTGTTTTTATATCCATCACACGCATTACACGCGTGTCAACATCACTAATATCCATGGCACCACTGGTTTCAAGTGAAACCTTGTAACCGGCATCGCATAGTTTTTGTAATAACTCCAAACAGGATTTTTGTGCCAGGGGCTCACCCCCTGTAACGCATACATACTGTGCACCCAGATCTTTAACCTGATGGAGTATGTCATCGAACGTCCGCCAACGACCGCCGGTGAAGGCATAAGCCGTATCGCAATAACCACAACGTAATGGGCACCCGGTTAAACGAATAAAAACCGTCGGCATGCCGGTGTAAGACGATTCGCCCTGTAACGAATAAAATATTTCGCTGATACGAAGTTGACCATGCGCTGCCATATGTTTAACAAACCTGGCTGGTTAATGACCTTCACGCTTCATACGCTGTAATCTCTCGTCGGCCTTGGCAGCAACAGTCGTATTGGGATAACGTGACATAACGCTTTCAAGCGTCGCGCGCGCTTTTGCCCAGTCCTGCATTTCATAATAGGTATAGCCGATCTTAAGTTCGGCCCCCTGTAATTTACCGCTGTCTTTATATAATGTAAGAATTTTTTGAAATTCTTTTAACGCAACCGGATAATCGCGGGACACATAGCACGCTTCGGCTAACCAGTACTGTGCATTATCCATAAATTTACTCTGTGGATAAAGTTGCATAAAATTTCTGAATTCGGTAATAGCTGGCGCGTAACGTCCATCCTTCAGTAAACCAAAGGCTTTATCGTATGCAAGCTTGCCATCAGGATCTGCCGGTGCCGCATCCATGGCTGCAACCGCGGGCGCACCCACAACAGCAGGTATTACGGGTGTAAGAACAGCAGTTGACGGTGCAATAGGTGCAACAGCACTCTCAGCTTGCTTGCCTGACTCCACTTCACTCAATCGACGATCCATATCCTGATATAAATTACGCTGCCGCTGTTTAATCTGCTCCATTTCATACGTTTGTTTTTCCATCATTTCACGCATGTCGGTTAATTCGGTACGCATTTGCTCAAGTTTTTGGGTTTGCTCGACTTGATTAATCAGCAAATTTTCCGTACGCATAACGCGCTGTTCCAGCGTTAAGCTTTCAGCGCGCGCCAGTTGCATAGCGCCAGCACACGCCACAAACAAGGTAACAGAAAGATATTTTGCTTTCATACTGAAAGTCCTCTATCGAGATAATCAAATTCTGAAAAACAGAAATCCTGAATAAGCCAAATTTATAAAAAAACCCGGTCAGTTATGACCCGGACGGCCTATTCAGGATATGGGTAATAACCTTGACTTTACTTCGCTTCGTAAACCAGCTCCACACGGCGATTCAAGCGCCAGGCTTCATCATCGTGAGATAATGCAACCGGCTTTTCTTCGCCATAGCTTATCACGTCCAGTTGTTTGGCATTCATGCCCTGCACAGCCATCATTGAACGCACGGCCTGCGCACGGCGGTTACCCAGAGCTATATTATACTCACGACTACCACGTTCATCGGCATGGCCTTCTAAACGGGCTTTCATGTCTGGATTCTGCAACAGATATTTACCGTGATGCGCGATTAATTCACGATAATCATTTGAAATTACATCACTGTTATATTCAAAATAAATCACTCTCTCTGCCAACACACTAGCCGGATCATTAATAGCATTTTTGTCATAGGATACGCTGGCTTGTTGCGCACCAGATAGTGCCGTACCACCGGAACCACTTTGCGCATTCAGACCACCCGTTGAGGCATCTGTAGCGCCCTGATTTGCATCAGTCGCTGTATCTTGTACTGGTGCTGTCTCACAACCCAGCATCATGCCCGTCATTATTAGTGCTGCCAACAATTTAAGTTTCATTTTACTCTCCACATTTAAAGTTAAAAAAATTAGCGCTTATAAGGGCCCCAGGTAGGCTCCCTAACATCACCCTCAGATAAAACCAGTCGCTGCTTGAATCGGCCATCAGTCGAAACTGCAGCCAATAC
>JANOOU010000447.1:0-8765 GCA_031421475.1 Gammaproteobacteria bacterium
CTTGATAACAAAGACGATGTACCATCTGATATGGACGAAGGCGCTTCCAAGGAAGAACTCCCGTTACTAACTGAATCCAGTCACATTCTGGTGGATTACATTTCACTCAGCCGTCAACAGTTCGTCAACCAATAAATATTCTCAACCCGGACTCTAAACGAGATTGGCACATGGATGCGCCAACAAAATCGACTACATCAGTAACATGCTGTTAAGTTAAAGAAAACTTGTGCTGTTGCAGGGTGCGCCGGGCACGCACCAAAACGATAAAGAATTAAACCAGACTCCCTATTCCAAACCATCACAGACATTTGATCAACAATAAGTTGTACATACAACATAGATGGTCTACAGTATTACCCATGTTCGAACGGTGCCTGTACTTTAATATCAACGCCCTGGCTCGCCAGGTAAACAGCATCTGGGACGATGCTTTTGCCGAGTTTGACCTGTCGCCGGCCCATGCGTATTTGTTACGCCTAGTGTTTAGCCAGCCCGGTATTGCACAAAAACAGATTGCACTGGAATTGAGGCTGGAAAAATCAACGGTGACACGATTCGTCGACGCCTTGCAAAACAAGGGTCTGGTAACACGTAAAAAAACCGCAAGCGGTGATCCCCGCGAACAAAATATTTTTGCCACAGCCAAAGCCAGCAAGCTTGCAGACCAGCTTAATGCCAAGGGTGATGAACTCTACAAAAAAATGCTCGCTCAGCTAGGCAAGGATGAATTAAAAGCTCTGGTTGAAATGTCCAGACTGGCCGCGACACGTTTAAGCTGATTTTTTTTCACCTAACTGTTGTATATACAACATACGGAGCTTTATGAAACTCGAAACCACCGCCATAACCGGTGCTGAAACCCCGGCTGATGACACAACGCCTTATGCAGCACTGGTCAATTTTTACCACGCCTTTAATAACCGCAATCTTCAATTGATGACAGAGAACTGGCTAAATCATGAAGACGCATCCATGTCCAACCCGCTGGGCGGCGTAAAACGTGGTTGGCAGGATATTGCATCCGTTTATAAAAAAATATTTAGCGGCGCCGCGCAAGTATATGTGGAATATTATGACTACACCCTGCATCACAGCGGTGATATGTTTTGCGCGGTGGGCAAGGAGCGCGGATATTTTATATTGGGCAATAACCGGATTGATCTCGCCATTCGCACCTCGCGCATCTATCAACTCCACAACAACGGCTGGTTGCAGATTCATCACCATGGGTCAATCGATAACCCGGAATTGTTATTACGATATCAAACGGCTGTACTGGGAGCTACCCTCTAACAGCTTGTTGAAAAACACCCAAAAGAGATACAAGAATTTTAAGTTCTTCAACCAGCTGCGGATATCAATGTCTACGCGCAACATCCGGTAACTGGCGATAATACTTTTCCATCACATCTTTTACATGCTGTGGATAATTAATAATCGCCATTTGCTGCATGCCCTCGCGAAAAAAATGATTGGCGTCGAGCGGGATATTTTTTAGCAACTGATTAAAGGTACGCTCCATCACCTCGGTATTGTGGCTACGCGTAGCGATAATACCCCAGTTAAGATTCAACACGCGCCAGGGACGTCGTGGATCACTGTTATCAACATCCTGTTTGATATCATCTGCCGCCATACCGACAATTTTTTCGACTTGTTCGGCTAATTCTTTAAGGCGTGATGGATCGGTTAACTCGTTGGCGAAGCTGGCCAGCGCGTTGACCAATAAGTCAAGCCGGTTGATCACACCATGATGACGCAACAACCAGTTGGCAACCGGCACGGCTAATCGCTGTAATAACAACATCTCCTTCTGTAATCCGCGGTGGGCAACAACAATAGCCAGTTGATCAATCAGATCGAAAACGTATTCCGCTATTTCACTGGCCGCCTGAGGCAGCAACGCCTCGGCCTGTTGGCTATCTGCATCGGCACGCTCCATAATGTCCACGCTCTGCATGAGTACTGTGATCATCTGCAAGGTGTTTTGATCGGTCTCCAACTTTGAGGCTTGCAAGCTCAACTGCAATGGATGCAGTGTGACATGTAACTGCTCTCGAAAGCGCGCCGGGTTAAAATCGAAGAACATTGCAAAAACATCCTATTTTACGGGTTGGTTAATTATGAAAGACGCGACTCACAACTCAAAATACAAGTTTGACTGGCAACCGGCTAACCGGTTTGAATTATTAATCGATGGCCCTCAATTCTTTCCAGCCATGCTAACCGATATCAACAATGCCCGGAATTATATTCTGCTGGAAATGTATCTGGTCAATCCAGGACGTATCAGTACTGCATTCTTTACTGCCTTGGCGGCGGCGGCAAAGCGTGGTGTGACCACCTGTTTATTGCTTGACGATTTTGGCTCGCGCGACATCAGCGCGGTTCAACGCCAGAGTTTACTCGATCAGGGTGTGCATCTTGCCATTTATAACCCCCTGCTCACCAGCAAGCGCGCCTTAATGTTGTTTCGTGATCACCGCAAATTACTCGTCATTGATGACAAGCTGGCCTACGTTGGCGGCACAGCATTAAGTGACGAACTGGATAACCTCGACGCACCACAACATAACTGGCGTGAAAACATGGTGAAAATTCAGGGCGATAATGTTCTGCAATGGCGACAGCTATTTAATGAAAACTGGGAAAACTGGTCAAACGTAAAGTTGCCCGCGCTGACCGCCGCCGCCTCTACCGGTATGACGCAGCGTGGCCGTGTCACCATGACACAAGGCCCGCGTTTACTGGAAATCAAACGCTCCTTCCTGAATAACGTGCGACGCGCCAAACACCGCGCCTGGTTTTGTACTGCCTATTTTGTACTCTCAGGCAAATTACGCCGCAGCTTGTGTGATGCCGCCAGCCGCGGTGTAGATGTACGGGTGCTGATTCCCGGTGAAGTCACTGACAACAATATCTCACACTATCTTGCACAACATTATTATGCGCAGCTATTAGGCAAGGGCGTACGTGTTTATGAGTACCAACCACGGTTTCTTCACGCCAAACTGGTGTTATGTGATGACTGGGTCAGCATAGGTTCCTGTAACGTCGACCGCTGGAATCTTTTATGGAACCTGGATGCCAATCAGGAAGTTGATGATCCGCAATTCAGCGCACAAATTGTTGAAATGTTTAAGCAGGATTTTTTGAACAGCAAGGAAATACTGCACACCGAATGGCGCAAGCGATCACTCTTTACACGTTTCAGGATTGCTTTTTGGGCGAAATACGTACACATCGCCGATGTGTTTTTTAATTATCTGGGTATTATTCGATATTGGCGAAAATTACGAAAGCTTGCCAGGACTCCACCTTAACAGCTTGTTGAAAAACGCCCAAAAGAGATACAAGGATTTTGAGTTTTTCAACTAGCTGTTAATCGACCTTCGCAAGATTCACTTCCGTTACCCGATTACGCCCGGCCTGCTTGCTCTTGTGCATAGCCTGATCAGCACTTTTTACCAGCACACTGCTGGATTGATTAAACTCTGCGGTGGTTGTGACCACACCCACACTCACTGTCACCCAGGTGCTCACTGTGTCAGTGGCAGACTGTATACGCGATTCCTCCACCGAACGACGAATGCGCTCAGCCAGCAATCGAGCATTTTCAGCATTGGTATTGGGCAGAAGAACAGCAAACTCTTCCGCACTATAACGCGCAATAAAATCGGCAGCACGTTTTAGTTGGCCCGAAATAATTTTGGCTACGGAATATAAGCAGACATCACCCATCTGCTGACCAAATTTCTCGTTATATTGTTTGAATAAATCAAGATCCACCATCACCAGGCTCACGGGTGTGTATTCACGCATGCTGCGTTTCCACTCTTCTTCCAGCACCATATCGAAATAACGGCGGTTATAAGCGCCTGTTACTTCGTCCATAATGGACAAACGTGAAATATATTTATAATGCCGTGTACTTTGTCTAACCACTACCACAGCAATCACAACACTCACCAGATACAGCAACACATTTAAGAATAAAATCTGCCGACGAGTGTTTTGATACGCTTCCACTGCCTGCAAGTGACGCTCACGTTGCATACTCACTAAACGATCGAGCAGCAATATGACTTTTTCCTGCGCTTTGGAGCCTTCGACTGCAATAGCATGTATTTCTGTTGTTTCGAGATTGCCGTGAATCAGCGCTTCAGTTAGCTGCTCATGGAAAGGTTGTGCGTAATTAATCGCCGCTTGCACGCGCTGAAACTGATCCCGGATGTCAGGAGTCGCCATCATGCCTTCGAGTTTTTCCCGGGCGGTGGCGTATTCCGCCGCATAACCGGTGAAACGTAAATACTCTTCATCACGTTCAAAACGATCGCTCGTGCCCAACATGCGTTGAATGGACAATTCACGTTTTCGGAGCACATCACGCATAATATGTGTGTATTCTGCCTCGTCACTCACACGCGTCACCAGGCCAAAAACTTCTTCATTCCAGTTATCCAGCCGCCATAACGCCATGGCGGCACCTAACATGGTTAACAAGATAACCACAGTAAAGCCGACACTGGTCAAAGATTCCATCTCATTAACAAAAAATCGTTTCATAAAACTCTGTTCTTTTTTTAGAAGTGAATCCGTTCATACGTTTATAATATAGACCGTATCCAAACTTGGCCGCCCGCATGCACATTAAATATGTAGATAATTTTGCAGACCTGGAACAGGCTTGCCAGCTACTGGGACAAAGCTCGACGCTCTTCGTAGACACGGAATTTCACCGTGAAACCACCTACTACCCCAAACTGGCCCTGATCCAGCTCGCTACGACTGAACACACGTTTTGCGTCGACCCACTGACGATCCAAAATCTGCAACCACTGCAGATATTATTCGCTAATGCAAATATCCTCAAAGTATTTCACGCCGCCTGGCAAGATATGGAAATTTTCCTGCATACCTTCGGCACTCTGCCAGCGCCGGTATTTGATACACAAATTGCCGCCGCCCTGCTCGGCAAGGGCGAACAAATAGGCTATGCCGCCCTGGTTCAGGAGTATCTGGGTGTGGATGTGGATAAAAGTCAAACCCGTACCGATTGGCTACAACGTCCGTTAAGCGACAAACAAATCGAATATGCCGCAGGTGATGTTTATTATTTATGCAAAACCTATCCCCTGATGGCGCAACAACTGCACGAATTGCAACGTGAAGACTGGTTGGCAGATGACTTTCGTGTGCTAAGTAATCCGCAAAATTATCTGCCCAATCCCCCGGATATGTGGCGCAAAATCAAGGCCCATCAAAAACTGCGGGGTGTGGAGCTGGCCATACTGCAAGCCACCGCCGCCTGGCGTGAAACCACCGCCCAGCGGCGCGATAAACCACGCAAACGCATTGTTAGTGATGATGTGCTCATCGATATCGCCCGCCAAAAACCCACCGCTGTTGCGCAAATATTTTCACTGCGTTCCATGCAGAATGCGCGTTTGTCACAGGATGACGCCCTGGTATTATTGCAATGCATCGAACACGCCAAACAGTTACCGCCAGATGCTTGGCCGAAACAACCCAAATTTCGCAAGCTGGGTGAAGCTGAAGATGTGCTGGTCGATGCGCTCACTGCCCTGCTCAAACTGCAAGCCACCGCATTCAAAGTGAATGCCGGCAGCATTGCATCCCGCAAACAACTGGAAGCGCTGGTCAGTGGTGAACGCGACATCGCGTTATTACAAGGCTGGCGCATTCATCACGGCGGCCAAACTTTGCTGGATTTTCTTGACGGCAAAACCACACTCTCTGTACAACACGACAAACTGACACTCTCAACATGACAGCACTCAACGGCATTCAGGATTACCTCAAACAAAACGGATCGGGATTTCAGGTATTCGATCTGGGCCGACGCATTCAAACCGTAGCAGATCCTGTTTTTGCTGATTTTGAATCCGCCAAAATACCCTGGCCATGGCCCTTACAACAACAGGCCTGGCTAGGCATGATGCTGGCGCAAGCCAACAACGCTGACATGGTCATCTGGTTTGTACGCCTGCCGCTGGATAGCCGCGGTTATCTCGACCATAAAATTCACCATGATTTTTTGCAGCGCCTGCAACAAACCCAAAAAAATAGCAACGATGACAATCCCTATGGCTTCAAACCGAAACCCGAACAAATGGCCGTGTTCCATGCCAAGGCTGCTGCGCAATTTAATATTCCGGCATCGCGCTTTTATGCGCATGCACGCGATTATTTTGCGGGCGTTCCCGGTTACGATCAGTGGGCATTTGTTGGCTTTCAAGGTATTGCCGATATCGCCGCACGCTTGCAGCAAGATGACAACGAAGCATTACTCACTTCCGCCCTGCCGAATTTACCCGCACAGGCTTTTGAAGCATTGTGTCAATGTTTAGAACACGAAGCGGTGGGCGACACACTCGCCGTCGCCCTGATACAAAAACTGGAACAACTGCTCGCACACAATGAAACCGATGCCAATATTATTTCCTATTGCTTGCGCGCCTTAAGTGGCTCATCACACGCAACACAGGCCGTACAAACCGTGATGTCACATCAAAGCGCAAACCACGCCGATGTACTGGCCGCCATAGCAGGGCGCTGCTGGACAACATTAAGCAATGAAAAATTAATGTTGTTGTATCTGGAAAATTTGGCGCAATGCACAGAAGGACAGGATTTTTTTACCGCGATTATTGTTGATCTGATTAATATTCCGGGAATGCAGCAACCGATTCATCAATCGATGCGAAATCCGAATCGTTCGAAGCTGCTGGCAAAATCCATCGGGGGGATGTTTAAACAAATTCCATCGTAGTCGGATGCGTTCGATTACGCTTTGCTCATCGGACCTACACGTTCTAAGGAACCTCTGAATAAGTCAGAGGTTCCCTAAACTCAAATCCGCAACAACCTCATCACCTCCACCACCTCCTCATGCGAATCAATCAAAATCTGTTCCGCAAAATTTGCATCCGGCTGGCCTTTGAAAAATTTCTTGAACGCGGGTACATCTTCAATTTTGGGGAGTTTTTCTAATTGATGGCATTGCAGCATGCTGTAAATTTGTGCAATCACCACCATATCGCAGATATCGAGTTTTTTGCCGGAATCGCGGGTCCAGTTTTCGGCTTCTTCTACGACGGTAACCAGTTCGGCTGGCAAACCCCACTGCTGTATCACCATACGACCTACAGTGCCGCGTAATTTTTCAATAATGGTTTCCAGTGCTTCCGCGCTTTCAATGTCTAATCCCGTGCTGTCGATGTAGGCGAGTATGGGAATCACACCGATGTCATGCACCAGGCCGGCTAATAACAAATGATCTTCGTGCGCATGTTTGGCCTTGCGGCCAAGGGCATAACAAATGGCGGCTACTTCAATGCTGTGATCGTAAAGCTCGTGCATTCGATCTACCAGTTGGCTATTTTTTGTCTGGAATAATTGCTTCATGGATAAGCCAATAACCAGATTACGCGTGGCCACCAAACCTAATCGCATAATGGCGTCACGAATGCTGCGTACCGGTGCCAAACCATGATACAGAGGGCTGCTCGCGACCTGAATTAATCGTGCTGCCATGGCCGGATCTACTTCAACAATGCGTGCCACATCGGCCATCGAGGCATCAGGATTGGCGGCGGCGTTTTTTATTTTTAGTGCAATGTCGGGAAGGCTGGGCAGTTGTAATTGCCCGGCGTTAAGCGCTTGCATGATGGCATTAAACAATTGACTTCCCCCCTGATCCGGTTTTATGGCGGTCATTTCCATACTGCTTATTCACTCCTGCTCTATCAATGTGCTGAATATTTGAACTCTCGATATGTACAGATTGCCGAATGAACATAGCACATTAATTATCACTTAAATTCCAATACCTGCCACGCTCAACCACTGCTATAGTCAGCACACGGTGATGCTTTATTATCGCCGCCATAATAAATGTCAAAATACCCTCGGGGGAGAGCAACCATGTCTATATCAAAACTCAATTTCGCCTTGTTAGCCCTGCTGTTTAGCTGTCTTGCGCCGACAGCTGTGTGGGCAGAAAACGTCGTCAAGTTTGGTGACTATGATGTGCATTACAACGCCCTGCGCACCGATGTACTCACACCCGAAATCGCCCAGGCCTACCAGCTAACTCGGCGTAATAACCGCGCCATGGTCAATATTACGGTACAAAAACGCAGTGCCGGGGGCAAAACCGTTCCACACAAAGCTAAAGTCGACGGCTTTGCCAGCAACCTGACAGCACAGGTCAAAAATCTTGAGTTTCGTGAGATTCATGATGGTGATGCTATTTATTACATAGCCGAAACACAGATCAGTAACGATGAAACCCTGAATTTCGAAATCAAGGTCACACCGGAAGGCAACACCACCAGCACCAAGGTAAAATTCAATCAGAAGTTTTTCACTAATTAACAACTTGTTGAAAAACGTAGCGAGCGCAGCCAAGACCAGGCAAAAAATGGCGAAAAAAACGGAGCGTACACGGAATACATGAGCATTTTTGAGCCATTTTTAACGCAGCCATATTTAGTAAAGCATGGGCAAGCGCAGACGTTTTTCAACCCGCTGTTAAGGAACACTCTTGAAAGTTCAAGTAGCAAGGGTGCCTGCCCGAATGGCACTTACTTAAGACCAAGGAGCGGCTACCTTGCCCATGACTGCTTGATTAAAAGCAGAAGTCCGCAAATAAACGCAAATAATGCAAAAGCTTTTGTTTTCATTAGCGTTTATTTGCGTTCATTTGCGGACTCATTCTTTTGTAGCTTTGTCGCGGG
>JANOOU010000448.1:0-3796 GCA_031421475.1 Gammaproteobacteria bacterium
CTGCCTTGATTTTTTCAGGTAATACTATTGATTTTCTGTTGTAGCAGCCTGAATTCATGCGCCGCCTGACCAACCATGGTGGCATACACCTTGGCGAGTTCGCCGGGCAGGTATTCATGGGCAATGCGATTACGCAGATCGCGCAATACCAGCCATGCCTGGAGGCTGCTGACAAACCCCAGCTTTTCCATGCGTAACAGTAAATCGCGGTGGGTTTCAGAGGGTGCGGCTTCGCGTACTTGTTCCCAGGTGCGGAAAAATTTCAGCGCTGACTCATAAGCACGCATATAGCGATCACACAACGCATCCAGTGGCTCCCGCTCCTTCGGCGTGTAGTCTCGGGTCGGATCAAATACCTGATAGCCATCTACCGAAGCAAAATAAATTTCCAGTGCCGCGTTTAGTTTGCTGCGCGAAGCGGTGAGCAGGATTTCCATGGTCAACTCAACTTTACCTTGTTTATATGCGTAAAAAATGCTTGCTGCTCGGCGTTCATGGCAGCAGCGTCAAACACAATCACATCTATTTTCTCTTCACAGAGCGCAAAAAAACGTGTGGCAATCTGCTGCGATGTTGCAAACGCATCGCCGGATGTTAATACCAGAATATCAATGTCGCCGCCCTTGCGATTGGCTTCGGTTCTTGATCCAAATAACCAGACATCGCCCTGCACATCTTCGAGTGATTTAGCCAGCGCAACAATCTCGTCATTATCCAGGTGAATTTTGTTGTCACGCCGCATACTGTTCAAGCGATTTTCCAGATTCATGTCTGCTTGCCTTATACAACCCGTGTTTGTATCGAGTTTATGCCTCGCATTGTATTGCGTCGAGACCTGTTGTGAACAGTGCTTTTGTAGGCCCGAGATTGCTGACGCACCCGGCTCTGTTACTCATTTAATATGCGCCACGGCTTGCGCTACCCGCGCCAGTGATTTTTCCTTGCCCAACAATTCCAGCGTGACATCTATGCCCGGCGCACGGCCATGGCCGGTGAGCGCCAGACGCAGTGGCTGGCCCACCTTGCCAAAGCCTATACCGAGCGTTTCCACCACATGGGTGATGGCGTGATGCAGGGCTTCGGCGCGCCAGTCGGTCACGTCGGACAAAGCCTTGCCCACGGCTTCCAGTATGGGTTTGGCTTCGGGTTTGAATTGTTTCTCAGCCAGCTTGCTGTCGTATTCAGAAAAATCCTGATAAATAAACGCAATCTCCTGCGCCAGCTCCACCAGGGTGCTGCAACGTTCCTGATAGGTAGCCAGCACTTTACTTAATTCCGTACCGCCGGTTACCACCACGCCGATTTTTTGTAAATAATAGTGCAGGCGTGCGGCAAGCTCGGTTACCGGCAAGGTTTTAATATAATGCTGATTCAGCCACTTTAATTTTTCTGGATTAAACGTCGACGCCGATTTGTTAATGGCCGATATATCAAACAGATCGATCATTTCCTGGCGGCTAAATATTTCCTGGTCGCCCGATGACCAACCCAACCGCACTAAATAATTTAACAAGGCTTCCGGTAAATAACCGTCTTCATAATATTGCATCACACTCACCGCACCATGACGCTTCGACAAGCGCGAACCATCCGCTCCGAGAATCATCGGCACATGCGCATACACCGGCAGGCTTGCGCCCAGCGCATGGAGTATATGCATTTGCCGAGGCGTGTTATTTAAATGATCATCGCCGCGAATGACATGGGTGATTGCCATATCCATATCATCCACTACCACCGTGAGATTGTAGGTGGGCACGCCATCGGAGCGCGCAATAATCAGATCGTCCAGCTCGCTGTTGTTAATCACTACGCGACCTTTTACGGCGTCATCAATAACAATCTCGCCATCCAGCGGGGTTTTAAAACGCACCACCGCATCGGCGGTCACCGGTAAGTTTTTGTTGCGGCAGCAGCCGTCATAACGCGGCTTCTCCTTGTTGGCCATCTGCTGTTCACGCATTTTTTCCAGGCGGTCTTTGGAGCAGGTGCAATAATAGGCATGGTTATTTTGTACCAGCTGCGCAATCACTTCTTTATAGCGATCAAAACGTTGCGTCTGATAATACGGCCCTTCGTCGTGATCCAGATTCAGCCATTGCATACCCTGAAAGATCGCCTGCACCGATTCCTCGGTAGAACGCTCCAGGTCGGTATCTTCAATACGCAATATAAAGGTGCCCGCCATCTTGCGTGCATAAAGCCAGGAAAACAGCGCGGTGCGGGCGCCGCCTATGTGCAAATAGCCGGTGGGGCTGGGGGCAAAACGGGTACGTATTTTCATGAGCGCTGCCAGTGGCAGATTCCGGTGACATAATAGGGTGGCGTATCTCAACAAACTTTCCCCCATGAATCAAGGAATCCACTGTGAATCAGGCCAGATTAACTGAACAGTTGCAAACCTGGAGCACCGAACTGGGTTTCTCGCAGCTGGCCATAACCCATCTAGACCTGGGGCAACACGAGACCCATCTGCTCAATTGGCTAGAGCAAGGCTTTCATGGTGAGATGGCGTACATGGCTCGCCACGGCACAAAACGCAGCCGTCCCGCTGAGCTGATACCGGGCACAGTGAGCGTGATCTCGGTGCGCATGGATTATTTCCCGCAAACCCAGCACCCCATTGAAGACATATTGCAAAAACCCGAGCTGGGTTTTATTTCGCGCTACGCCACCGGCCGCGATTATCACAAACTATTGCGCAATCGTTTGCAAAAACTGGTCGATAAAATTCAAAATGAAATCGGCGAATTCGGTTATAGAGTTTTTTCCGACAGCGCCCCGGTATTGGAAAAAGCGCTGGCGCACAATGCCGGGCTGGGCTGGATCGGCAAGCACACCAATTTAATTAATCGCCATGCCGGTTCCTGGTTTTTTCTCGCCGAACTTTACACCGACCTGCCCTTAACCGCGAACACAGACATTCCCGAGAATCATTGCGGTACGTGCAGCGCCTGTATCGACATCTGCCCCACACAAGCCATCATCGCGCCCTACAAATTGGATGCACGGCGTTGTATTTCCTATCTCACCATTGAATTAAAAACCAGCATTCCGATTGAGTTTCGTAAAGCCATCGGCAATCGCATTTATGGTTGCGATGATTGCCAGATGGTCTGCCCCTGGAATCGCTTCGCCGTGGCCACCGACGAAAAAGATTTCGCCGTGCGCCACAGTCTGGACGCGCCGCGCTTGCTGGATTTATTTGCATGGAGTGAAATTGAATTTGATAAAAAAATGCAAGGCTCGGCGATACGCCGCATTGGATATATGCAATGGTTAAGAAATATTGCGATTGCATTGGGCAATGCGCCGTATTCAAAACAAATTGTGCAGGCGTTGCAAAATAAACGCGGTGAAACAACTGAACTGGTGCAGGAACATATTGATTGGGCTTTGCAGGAGCAACACAACAAACAAAAAGCATGAGCCATGCGTAGGGCGCAATCGTTATTGCGCCGGATGTTTGATATTGCGGTGAATTGATCGGGTGCTGAAAAACTGCTTGGTGTAATACGCTACGCCCATGTTTATCTATTTTGGCACCCTACGATATGTCCATGTTTGTTGATTTAGGTTTCGTAATGCACAATCGTTATTGATTCGGATAGATGCTTTACAAATGCATATTCGGTAACATGTTTTCTCCGAGTACACGAACTATTTCAATGGTGTCGGCTGTCAACTGATAAATAATCAAATGGTGTTTGTAATGATACAGTCTGTAACCTTCGCGAACCGTATCAATGGCAATGCCGATTTTTGGGTTGGTGGGTAGTGACTGGATGGCGGTTGC
>JANOOU010000449.1:0-6268 GCA_031421475.1 Gammaproteobacteria bacterium
GTAATACGTAGACTGCGAGCGCGCTTCGGTTGCCTGAGCGGCAGATTAAAATGACTTCGCGTTCCCGGGCTGCCGCTAATGTTGGTACGGTGTCTTCATAACCCCAGTCACTGGCGGCTTCGAGTATGCCGCGGGGTATGTTGATGGCATTGGGTATGTGGAGTGTGCTGTATTCGCGCGGCTCGGTAATATCTACCAATAAAATATCGGGATTGGATTGGATGCGCTCATCCAGATCCCACGGCATGATTTCCTGGATATGGGGTAATACATCGGTTACTAAATCTTTGAAGCGTTTCATTTTCGATGGGGAGGTTTCGTCGCCGAGGTGCTATCGGGTGTTGCATAGATGGAATTGCTGTTTTGGCGCAGGCCTTGTTCAACGGCAATAACGGCGGCTTCAACGCGTGAATGCACATTGAGTTTGCGCAGTATGGCTTTAACGTGCAGTTTGACAGTGCCATCAGAAATACCGAGATTGCGCGCAATGGTTTTGTTGCTTTGACCATCGGCCAGCAAGCATAAAATTTCGAGTTCACGCGGTGTCAGTTCTGAAAATGGCGTGTGAGCTGCGGCGCTTTTTTCTGTTGCTGCCGGTTCACCCTGAACCACACGTGCCAATACATCGGTTAATCCCTGTGCAATGACGTTTTTGCCTTTTTCTATGTCGCGCAAAGCGCTGACTAATTCATCGGGCTCCATGTCTTTTAACAGATAACCTTGCGCACCATTGCGTAAGGCATCAACCAGATCCTGTTCTTCGTTGCTGGTAGTGAGCATGACAATCGGAATTTTTATGCCACTTTGTCTTGCCAGTTGCAAAATTTGCAGGCCGCCGACTTCCGGCATGCGTAAATCCAGTAAAATGATATTGGGTTGAAATTGTTCAGCCAGGTGTAAACCTTCATGGCCATCGGCAACCGCTGCGATAACTTCAATGCCGCGTTGTTGCAGCAGGCCTTGTAATCCAACTCTGAACAGGGCGTGGTCGTCAATAATGATTACGCGCATGCTCATTTGCTGATGACCGCCAGATGTTGTAATGGGTTATAAAGTGATTCGCTGCTGTACTTAAAGTGTAATTCGATGCGCGTGCCTTCTTCCGGGTCGCTTTCTATCCGCAGCGTGCCACCAATATGTGCAGCGCGTTCCTGCATAATGGTGAGGCCCAGATGTTTGCCGGGATGATCACTCGGATGCGGTGATTCAAATCCGACACCATCGTTTTCCACCAGCACATTGTGTTTGCCTGTGTTATCACTACGAAACATTAAACGAACGTTGTGCGCAGTGCTGTGTTTACGAATATTGTTCATGGCTTCCTGCACAATGCGGAATATATGCATTTCAACGTTGGGGGGTAAGTCTGTATCCCATTCTTTTTGTAATAAAACATGGATGCCGGTTTCTTTACGGAATCGGGAGATCATTTTTTCGACGGCTTGCATCAGGCCTTGTGTGTTGATGGGTGTACGGCAATGTGCAATCAGTTCACGTAAATCGGCATAGGCTTCATCCAGGCTGTTTTCAACCTGTTCTATGCCGCGTATGGATTTGAATTCGGAAATGGGTTGCAATGTTTCATCCAGTACGCGCACCTGAAAACGTAAACTGGCCAGGGTTTGGGCTAATGAGTCGTGTAATTCATTGGCGATCAGGCTGCGTTCCTGCATGATGATGGTGCGTCGTGATTCCTGATCTATACGAGCTTTTTCGATTGCCAGGCTTAAATGTTTAGCCAATGCAGTGAGTAATTCTTCAAAATCTAGATGATTGCGATAGGGCAGGGTGTTGACCTTGATGCGAATGACACCCAGGGTGCGATCCTGATATTGCAAAGGTATGTAGTATGATTTGTGATCTTCTTTAACATTACACAGCAGGACTTCTGCCAGTTGTCGCACTTGTTCATTGTTGTGCAGAATTTTATTGTGAAGCAGGGTTTCAATGAGTGGTGGCGTCAGGGGTACTTTTTTGCGTGTTTCAATCACATCGGGGTGGATGCCGGTGCTGGCGATATATTCCAGCCAGTTGTTTTCGGTAATCAGCCAGATTGAAACATTGTTGGTATCCAGCGCCAGATACATGGCATCGCAAAAGCGATTTAATAATTCCTTGAGATCGCGACAGGTGTTGATGCTGGCGGCTACATCGTAAAGGATATTGTGAGCGTGATTTTTTTCCTGATATTGTTGTTCCATGGATGTCTGATTGCGTAATGAGATCCAGGCAATCAAAAAAAAAGTACTGAGCAACAGCAGGCTGTGAACGGTGATGGCGAGGGCCTGATTCTGATCTGCATGCAATAGCCAGTAACTGCTGAATCCCAATGCCAGCAATAATCCAGACAATACCAGCAGACACGCCGTCAAGCGTTTGCTTGTTTGTTGTGGAATGCGGCGGGCAGATAAAATATGTGGCATGAATTATTGCGGCAGTTTGTAATTGATGTCTTTCGGATTCAGAAAAATAAATTGTGGTTTGCCGGGTTCCAGCTCTACGTAATCAACTGTCATGCCATCGAGTAAATCAATCGAGGCAGTTGACACGACCAGGTCTACCGATTCATGGGTGAATGTAGTGTCGTCTTCTTTGTTGTCATCAAAACCCATGCCGTAATGAATACTGCCGTCGGGATTTTTGGTGCCGGCCAGTCGTAATGGCAATCCTTCCAGATTACTTTGTTTGGCGGCGAGTCGAATTTGTTTGGCGGCCTCTGGGGTAAGTATTATCATGTATGACTCCGGGTCTTTTGTTGCTTGTAACGGCGCGTAAATTCAACGAATCGTCGCGCCCAGTGGTTGTTTTGTGTGTCGCGTTGATGTGCGTAACAGGCTAATAGATTATGTAGCACTATGCCATCATTGTGGCCATCTACGCCAGTGCCGCGCAGTATACGGTAAGCGAAGCGGGTGGCCGGATCAAGGTTAAGCAAGCCGGAATAATGGAATTCGTGGCCAGCAACGGTGGTGTTGGTATTCGGTTGAATATGATGCCAGGGATGCGTGTCGGTTTCCTGCATTTGGATGTAACCCCGGCCTTGTGGGCGATCGTACATCACCGTATCGGCAGCGATAACACCCGCCATTTGGCGAGTTTCACCGTGCCAGCTTAGGCTGCGACTCAAATACATTAAACCGCCGCATTCGGCGTAGGCAGGCAGGCCATTTTCAATGGCGTTTTTAATGGCGTGACGCATGCCACTGTTTTGTTCGAGTTGCGCCATGCGCGCTTCGGGAAATCCGCCACCGATAAACAAGCCGTCGATGTCGGGTAATTGTTGTTCGCGAATATTGTCGATGAACACCAGTTCTGCTCCGGCGTTTTCTAGTGCTGTCAAATCACCGGGATAATAAAAACCAAAGGCATCATTTCTAACGACGGCAATACGCACGTCTTTAGGCAATGATAACTCGGGTGTAGCGGGTACGGGTGGCAAGGTGCTTGCAGAATTCGCAATCTGAATAATCTTATCTATATCCAGTTGTTGTTTGATGATATCGCGTATCGCGGCGATTTTAACATCGGCGCTGCTATCTTCATTGCTCGGCATTAAACCTAAATGCCGTTCTTCAATGGATAACACTTCATTGTGATATACCGCGCCAACAACCTGCACATCGGTGTAATGTTCAATGACACTGCGCAATTTTTTTTCATGGCGGCTGCCGCCGAGTTGATTGAGGATGACACCGGCGATGCGGATGTTTTTATCGAAGGCCTGATAACCCAATATTAACGGTGCAATGCCACGTGTCATGCCACGTGCATCCAGTACCAGCACCACGGGTGCGTGCAGTAGATTCGCCAGGGCGGCGTTGGAATTACTGCCGTCAAGATCCAGGCCATCGTACAAACCCTTATTGCCTTCAATAATGGTGATATCGGCGGATGTTGAGTGTTGTGCCAGCAGCTTAATGATTTCATCGCGCTGCATGGTGTAAAAATCCAGGTTGTGGCAGGGCCGGTTTGCGGCACGTGCCAGCCACATCGGATCAATATAATCCGGACCTTTTTTGTAAGGCTGTATGTGTTTACCGCGCTCAGCCAGCGCTGCACACAAGCCAATACTGATCGTGGTTTTACCCGATGATTTATGTGCAGCAGAAATCAATAATCGTGGTGGCATGGAGCGCTTATCTCGCTGGTAAAATACAAACGGCCCTGTCGGGCCGTTTGGTGTTAACCGTGGTCTCTGTGATTAGTCTGCTTTGTGGTGTGGATCAGCTGCGCTGTCATCCAGGCTTTCGGGTAACAAGTTCAAAATTTTGATACCCAGCGCCACAATGATCAATGCTACGGCAAAGCCACCAATACCTAATAATATTTCAGGTAGTGTTGGCGTGTATTGTGCGGTAACACCATCGAAGAATGTGCTTTCCAGAACTTCCATGCCGGGGAATATTTCCAGCGGGAAAGCCTGACCACCAATGATCAGCGTATACATTTGTGCCAGGCCACCGAAAATAATCAGTAGGCAGGCTACCGTGAGTGTCATGCGGCCTTTGTTGGCAACGGGTGCATAGATCAATGCCAGTGGTAATAAGCTACCTAGTACAATCTGGCCAATCCAGAACACTCTTGAATAGACTTCACCACCGTTAGTACCCAGCAGAATAAACGCTTCGTAATCGTGATGATTGGTCATGTACAAATTCGTCAAGTGATAAACCACTACGAAGTACAGCACCGCGGCGGTAAATATGCCGAGTAGTTTACGCAGCCGGATGATGACAGCGTCACCCAGCACACGATCGGTCCATTTAAAGGATGCCATCAATACCAGTATGTAAATCGCCATGCCGAAGGCGAACGACATGATGATAAACATCGGCGCCAGCATCGCCATGTTGTAACCGGTGCGGGCAACGATGAAACCAAAAATAGCACCGGTGCCGGTGGTGAGTATCAAACGCCAGATAAAGGCTGCGAAACCGGCATATTTTGTGTACGCCTTCATGTTGCGATCGAGCATGAACCACAAATAAACACCGGTGAAAAAAAAGAAACCGTTATACAAAATCATGTTCCAGGCGAATACGGATTTGAAGTTGTAGTAGGTCATGGCTACAACCAGGCGGTCCGGGCGGCCCAGGTCAAGGACCAGTATCATCAAACCACCCGCGAGCAAGGCGAGTGACAACATGGCCGATAAAGGCGCCAGCGGTTTGTAAAACTTTTTATCGAACACGGATGCGATGGACGCTACATTCAGTGCGCCGGATGCTGCAACAATCAGAAACACGGCAAACACATGCGGCATACCCCAAACAATCTGGTTGTTCATGCCGGTGACCCAGTGGCCATGGTGTTCCATGTAATAAGCCGAGCCCAGTGCAGCCAGGGCCAATGCACCCAGCAAAACCAGCAAGCCCAAGTAGCCCAGGCTGTTACCTTCGATTTCTTGCAAACGTATGGTTTTCATGACGATTGTTTAACCTTGATCAGATGCCCTGATAACGAACACCGGTGTTAAGTTTGAGGTCGGCCCGAATCTGTTTGCCGCCGTGTTTTTCCAGCTCAATGGAGATGGCGCTGTTGGGATCTTTCAGATCACCAAAAATCATGGCGCCGTGTTCAGCGTCGGTACAGGCTTCAACGCAGGCCGGTGTGCCGCCTTCATCAACGCGGTGTACACACAGGGTGCAGGACTCAACGGTGCCCTTGCCACGCGGTGCATATTCAACCGGATCGGTTACGGTCTCGTGGACAAAAGATCGCGCTTTGTAGGGGCAGGCCATGATGCAATAGCGGCAGCCAATACAGGTATGTTTATCAACCAGAACAATGCCGTCTTCACGTTTGAACGATGCGCCGGTTGGGCACACATCCACGCAGGGTGGATTTTCGCAGTGCTGGCACATCATCGGCAGTGACAGCACATGTTGGGTAGCCTTGTCACGCAGCTTCACTTTGCGTATCCACTGCGGATCGGTTTCGGGACGGCCATGTGAGACCACGCCATTTTCTTCGTGGCAGGCGGTGACACAGTCGGTGCAACCGTTGGCGCATTTGCCAGTGTCGATCAACATGCCCCAGCGTTTGTCAGAGGTGACGCTTTCAGCAGCCGGTTTGGCTTGCGCAACCTGATTCAGAAAGACGCCGGGTGCAATACTCAAACCGGCAAAAGTGGTAGCGGTTTTTTCAAAAAAACTGCGACGTGAAAAATTCACTGTCAGGTCTTTCATTGTTGGGTCTTTCATGGTGCCACTCCTGTTGCGGTGGGCTCTGTACCGGTGGGGGCAGCGGGTTCAGCAGTCAGAGGGGG
>JANOOU010000450.1:0-9373 GCA_031421475.1 Gammaproteobacteria bacterium
GCCAAACGCAACAATTACAAGTTCTTGGCTGGGCAGCGGAATTCGCAGGCCACGGAAGAATGGAAACTGGACTCAAAGTTATACACAACGCCTTAGGGGCAATCTCTTTAATCGATTGAAGTTGAAACGCAAGGGTGTTCGAAAAAAAATTAGACAGCCAGAAATAAACAACCATGGGCTGGCTTGCAGAGGAACGGGTTGTAATAAAAATCCTTGTTGAGCGCCATCCGGACTGACACCTAGCCTACAATCCAGCCATTTTCATTAATGTCATAAGCTTCTAATAGTGTCCAGCCTGGGTAATCTTTTTCAATTGCTGCATTTAGGTTGATCATACCCGTGTACTGATTCCAGATAAATGCATTATGCGCGCCACCGATTGTCGTGTGACCTACTACATTACCCATATTATTAATACCGTATGCATAGCTGCAGTAACCAAGTGTACCCAGATCTTGCATTCCCGTTGCCTGTGTCCATATGTAAGCCAAGTCACCTGTCTCTATATTACCTCGCCCTACAATTTGTGATTGGTCGTTGATGTCCAAACCAAAAGCTACATTGCTTCCACCTGGCAGGTCGCCTATATTTTGCATGCCTGTCACGGGATCCCAGTAAAAGGTACTTATTTCTCCATTAGAGGATAAGTGCCCCGTTATCTGGTTTAGGTTGTTAATGCTTGTACCAAAAATTTGATTTGAGCCTCCAGCAACATCGCCAATATCATTCATCCCTGAATCAGATGTCCACATAAAAGCTCTGTAACCACTTGCATCAAGACTCGTACCGGTAACAACACCTAGGTCATTAATATCATTTGCTACACTGTAATTAATGCCTCCAGAAAGTTCTCCTAAATCTTGCATACCCGTCACACTGTTCTATATAAATGCGTGACTCCCATTAGCCGTGTTGCTATAACCTACAATTTGTCCAAGATTATTTATTCCCTGTGCAGAGCTCACTGATGATCCGCCAGGAAGAGCACCTAAAAATTGAATGCCATTAGTAATGGTCCCATGAAAAAGCTTGATTAGCTTTAGTACCTACAATTGTTCCAGAGTCATTAATTGCTGTGACAGTTGTGCGGCTGCCCAGGCCGGTAAGCAGATATTCACCTGCGTTTACCGATGACAAAGGATCAACATGGATGTAACAAAAGTAATATTGAATAGAGTTTTATTCACTTGTCGATTTCCTTTACGCATTCATTGAATTTTATTAATCCAACATATGTAAGCAGAATTTACACCAGAGTTACAAGCCTTTGTTTTGACTTGTATTAACTAATAAAGAAATTACTTATCAATGCTTTCTGTAAAGCGTAACGACATTTAGCATTAATTAAGATCGAAAGGCAGATTAGAAAAAAGGACCGGAGTCTATGCCCTTAAGTGAAGCCCCAAGTTGTTGATGTCAGTGAAACTGGCATTATTATTGGGTTTCAATGGAGATCAAGTAAAATTCCTACACGTATATCAGATTTTTTAAATGCAAATGAGTAAGCATCGGATCAAACTCGCTCCCTATTAAGGGATATAACAATTACCTTACCCGCTTATGATGTATGCGGAAAACGGCTAGTTTTTGCTTGTTACTAAAATTATTTATTGTAATATAGCCATGAAGGATGTTCTGAAGTAAATTTAATTAGACCTGTCCGGTATATCAAATAGTTAAACATGACGGCGCCACAAAACAATCTGTAACCGCAATTAAAACAATAAAGCAGGAGGCAGCATGGATGTAATGATTGTGTCACTCAATTGTAATCTGGATAATAATGCGCTGCAGGTTTCACTGGATCGATTGGGGTACACGCATAAGTGCTGTGCTCTCTCGCAACTTGAACCATGCGATGTAACCGCGTATGCCGGTTTATTTGCACTGTATTTGGCTGACACTGATCAACCTGAGCAGCTGAAGTTACAGCTGACTCGACTTCAACTCTTGTGTGATATCGTATTTTTCAATTCCGCGCGCCAGTGCAATGCCTGTAGTGAACATATTCTTGCACTGGAAGTGTGTCGGCTGCCTGTCAGTGATGATGAACTAACGTTACGCTTTGAACGGTTGCAACGTTTTTATGTGCCGAGCCGTGTGAGTGAATCTGACAGCATTCTGGATGAATACTGTCTTGCCTCAAATATGGTTGGGAGGTCACCGCAATTCAGGCAGGTTCTACATACTATCAGGAAGTTTTCCATGATCCAGGCCAATGTCCTGATTCTGGGTGAAACAGGTACCGGCAAGGAACTGGCAGCGCGTGCGACTCATTACCTTGGTGCAAACAGCAAAGGGCCATTTCAGGCGGTGAATTGCAGTGCTATTCCTGACCATTTATTCGAAAACGAATTATTTGGACACGAACGTGGTGCTTATACCGACGCAAAGAACATGCAGCCAGGTATGGTTCGCCTGGCCGAGGGAGGGACTCTATTTCTGGATGAGGTCGACACCCTGTCACCTGCCGCGCAGACAAAACTGTTACGCTTTCTGCAGGACGGTTCCTTCCGGCCGCTGGGAAGCAACCGTGACTATCAGGCTAAGGTGCGGATTATTAGTGCCAGTAACTCTGATCTTAATCAGCTCGCCAATACAGGGTTGTTTCGCAAAGATCTGTTATTCCGGTTAAAACTGCTTGTGCTGAATTTACCGCCGCTGCGAAATAGGCGGGAAGACATAGCCGAACTCGCGGATTATTTTTTACGCCAGTGCGAGTTGGAATACGGCGCTGGCAAAAAGGTGTTACATCCGTTAACACGCCAGAAAATGCATGACTATGCCTGGCCTGGCAATGTGCGTGAACTGGAAAATTTCATACAGCGGCAATATCTGCTGAACGATACCCGGTTAATTATTTCTTCACCCCAGAAAGAAGATGATGTGTCAGACATGCAGGTTTGCTCTCGTCCTGCATTTATGAGTTTCAGCGACGCGAAGGAAGAGATGGTTGAACATTTCGAACGAGAATATCTGCAATCTGTTTTGTTACAAGCCAAAGGCAATGTCACCGAGGCGGCACGGATTGCCGGTAAGGAACGTCGTGCTTTGGGTAAGCTCATGAAAAAACACGGTATCGACCGACAGCTTTATTGTTATTAACGCGACAAACCAATACTTCGTGTATTGATTTGCATAAAAAGCGGTCGGCGCGAGTCCGCCCGCTTTTTTCGCGGCTTGCGCCGCGCCGGGGCATCCCTGTCCCGGATTAGTAACCCGGCAAGCATCAACTCAATGATTGCCGGGTTACTAATTTCTGGCTGTAATCTGATCCGGTCAGACAAACTCCGACTGGCCGCCTCCACCTGTCTTTGGCATTCAGCTAGGTGCATCAATAATGCAATAGGCTTCGGGTCCGTGATGACCCACTTTTAAGTCCAGCTTCTTGCTGATCGGGTCAATAACGACCCATCCTGTTATTTTGCCTCGATACAACCCATTGAAAATTAATATGATTTTTTTCCTCCAATGCTTGGCACGGCTACTGCACTAGTACTCATATGTCTGATGTCAAATGCGCTATTAACGATAGTGGACGGCAGCTCGACAAGCTGGCGAGGGAGATCGAGAGATATTTGTCATGCCATCCCGAAGCAGCGGACTCGGTGCAAGGTATTGTCCACTGGTGGCTGACTCAGCAGCGGCTCGAAGTGGCTGTTAACGCTGTGACCCGGGCGTTGGAGTTGCTGGAAAAGAATGGCGTGGTGGAAAAATTTGAGGGTCCGGGCCGGGTTACCTGGTACCGCAGGCGAGTAACCAGCCGATAGCCCGGACGAGATGGACATCTGAGCAACTGAATCGGTTTACGGTGTGATCGAAATGTTAACAATAAATGGAGGTTGAAAATGCCTAGTTATCTACACCCAGGTGTGTACCTGGAAGAAATTCCCAGTGGTTCAAAACCGATTGAGGGTGTGTCTACCTCGGTGGCTGCCTTTGTTGGCTCGGCCCGTAAAGGGCCGGTTGGAGTAGCGACCCTGATCGGTAAATTGGACGACTATCTACTCGAATTTGGCTCCATTAATAGCGAAGATGATGCAATGGGGCTGGCGGTGCAATCGTTTTATCTGAACGGTGGTGGTGCCGCTTATATTTGCCGCCTGGCGGGTGCAGGCTCACTGGCGGCGAGTGAGGATTTTCTGGGTGAGGGTGCTGTGGGAGGCGCTTCTACGGCCTTTCCGGTGTTGATTATTGCTGCCAGGAACGAGGGTGACTGGGGCAATGATGTTTACGTGCAGATCAACAAAGAAGATCTCAACTCATTGACCTTTGAGATTAATGTGGGGCATCTGGATAAGGGTGTGTTCAAACTGGACGAGTCGTTCCAGAATCTGAGCATGCGTGAGGCCGATGATAACTATGCCCTGACGACAGTGAATGGTGCGTCGGCTTTTATCAGCCTGGCTCTGGGTGACAGTGCTGACCCGGATGAGACACCTCTGTACCAGGCTGCCACCCTGACCGGTGGTGCACTGAACAGCGGTGTAGCCACTTATTTTTCGGCTGCCTTCATCACACCGCGTTCATTAACGCTGGAATTGAACGGACTGGGTGCCAAGCAGATTACCCTCAATCCCGCCGATCTGGGTTTAACCGGGGTTCATGATGATGATGGACAGGCGATTGCGGCAGCTATAGTAGAGGCGGTGAATGCGCTCTCAACGGCAGATGCTTATCAGGGTTTTGACTGTTCCTATAACGATGGTGGGCCCACCAATCGCTTTTTACTGACTTCCGCTCAGGATGATTCGAATACGACTATTCTGGTGTACGGTGGCACCCTGGCAGAATTGCTGCGTATCGATCCGCTACAGGTGGCAAAGCTGGTGGGGACAGATGTCAGCGCCAGAGATTTCAGTGATGCTGTTACCGGTCTTCCAGGTATCACCCATGCATTAACCATCATTCTCGACAACTATGCCGCCATCACCATAGAACTCGATGTCGCTGCGCTGGATTTGAGTGGTGATAATGGTGATGATGGTGACAGTATTGCCACGGCGATTCAGCACGCGGTCAATGTTTTGGGTGCCCATATTCCGGCCCTGCTGGCATTTAGCTGTGACTATGACGGCACCCGTTTTACCCTGGCTTCGGGCAGCAGCAGCTCACGTGTGTCGAATCTGTCAGTGGCTGCCAATGCATTGTCTACTCTGCTGGGCATCACCGGGTCCGCAATCTCGGGCCGACAGGTTGAACAGGGCTCTGCCCAAGTTATGCCGCTGCATGACCTGGGTACACTGGAGCAGGGTGTACAACTGCTCGGTGGTGTGCATGTCAGCCCGACCTCCCTGGATTATTCCGCTTTCTACAGTACGGTGTTACGCAAGGTGCGGGATGTCAGCATCATTGTCCTGCCAGACGAACAATGGGGTGGCGACGGATCGGGTAATGCAGTCGTCAGTCAAACTCTGGCACATTGTGAGTCCACCATGAGCCGGGTATTGATTATTGATCCTCCCGCGAACCTGGAATTTGACCAGGCTGCCACTGTCACGGGATTGGGTCTGCCAACGTCTACTTATTCGGTGTTGTATTACCCCTGGCTGCAGGTGGCAAACCCGCTTTATCACCCTGACAAAAACCCAACAGCCACCAAGACCCTCAGCATACCGCCCTCTGCGGTGGCCGCCGGCATGTGGGCCAAAATTGATGGCAAGCGCGGTGTCTGGAAAGCACCAGCCGGTGTTGAGGCACAGCTGCGCGGTGTGGCCGGTTTGGACTATATCGTTGAAGACCTGGAACAGGATCAACTCAATCCACTGGGTGTGAATTGCATTCGCAAGTTACCGAACTTTGGTTCGGTGATCTGGGGCAGCCGCACCCTCGCCACCAAGGCGGATCCTGAGTGGCGTTATGTGCCGGTGCGACGCACTGCCATTTTTATTGAACAAAGCATTTACAACGGTATTCAGTGGGCGGTGTTTGAGCCCAATGATTATCCACTGTGGGGTTCACTGCGCAGCAATATCAGTTCTTTTATGAACGGGCTGTTTCGCTCAGGTGCCTTTCAGGGGGCCACGGCCGATGATGCCTATTTTGTGCGTTGTGGTCTGGGTGACACCATGACCCAGGGGGATATAGATCGCGGGCAGGTGATTGTGATCGTTGGCTTTGCACCGCTAAAACCAGCCGAATTCGTCATCGTCCGCATCCAGCAGAAAGTCGGACAGCAGTAATTGCAAAAGGAGTGAATCATGGCAGCACCAATATTTCCAAAGAATGCCCATCGTTACGATCCGTACCGCACCTTCATGTTTCAGGTGGTGATCAACGGTCAACCCGTGGCCGGGTTGAAAAAAATGAGCGCCCTGAAAAAAACCACGGAGGCCGTGAAGTGGCGCTCCGCTGGCGATCCGGCGCATGAACGGATTATGCCGGGTGGCACGAGTTACGAACCGGTCACACTGGAACAGGGATTGACCCACGATCCAGTGTTTGAAGACTGGGCCAATCTGGTCAACAGCATCAAGGGCAATGCGGCGATGTCGCTGAAGAATTACCGCAAGGACGTTGTCCTGAATGTCCTCAACTTGCAGGGCAATCTCGCCATGTCTTACAAACTTAACCGCGCCTGGGTTTCCGAGTTTCAGGCGCTGCCGGAGTTCGATGCAGGCAGCATGAACGCGGTGGGTATACAGACGATCATCTTGCAACACGAAGGTTGGGAGCGTGATACCAGTGTCGGTGAACCGACCGAGAGTTAGGCGGGAGATCCACCATGCAGCTACCAGGCGGACTCTTTATGGATGGAGAACGGCGGCGTGATTTCAGTTTCAGACCCATCAATGGTGAACTCGAACTGAAGCTCAGAGAAACCGCCGCTGCCGATTTGTCGCACCCCCAAAAAATTTCGATCATTTTGCAACAGGCGCTCGCCGGGCTTGGACAGCAGGACGCTACACCCGATCGGGTTTGGCAGTTAAGCGTAGGTGATCGACAATTTTTGCTGCGGCAACTGGGCATAGCTATTGATGACAGTCCGCTGTGGTTGTCGTCCCGGTGTGTTGATTGCGGTGAGTTATTTGAGATCAACATTCGCCAGTCCGAGTTGCCGGTCAAAGAGTGTGGCAGCGAATATCCGGAAACTCAGGTGACGCTTTCGGTGGGGCCCGTCAGCGTCAGGGTGCCCGATGGGAACATTCAGGAACAGCTGGCCAGGGAGACGGATGACCGCCACGCCATGCTTCTGTTGTTAGCCGCTACCGTCACCACGTTGCCGGGCCAAGCCGTTAACGTTGAAAAGCTCTCGGCGCAGGATATTACCCAGATCGAGGCCACTATGGAGGCGCTTTCACCCGAGGTCTCGATGGTTGCCGTAACGGATTGCCCGCATTGTGAGCGGCGGAATCAGATTCGACTCAGTCCTTATTATTGTATGCAACAGCCTAGTGAGGAGCTTTATACCGAGATTCACAACCTGGCCATGAGTTATCACTGGAGTGAAGCCAGTATTCTGGCAATGCCGCGTGAGCGGCGCAAATCGTATTTGCGTTTGCTGGACAAGAGCCGGGGCATGCAAATCGACGCCGGTGAATAGGGATAGAACGATTAACAGATAACGGGTGTTGCTATGGGTTTTTTACAAGATGTAATAAATGACAGTAGGACGGTGATCACTCGCAGTGGGGCCGTGTCTGCATTATTGCCTCAACCGGATGGATGGCCGGCTGAGCCTACTGCCGCCGTCACGCCGCCGCTCACCAGCCAGCAAACCAAGCCAGCCATCAAAATCGCGCCGCTGCAAACAAAATCGTCTACCACGATCAACCAGCAAACGAATGTTGTTATAGAGCCGCAAGCGCAGTATCCAATTTTCCCGGCCGATACCAGAAGGCCACATCTTGAACAAGTAGCCCCCGTAGAGTCCCCTCCGTCTGCTGGGCTTGTTATACAGCGGGATAAACAGCCGGGGAGTAAGGTGCAAAAAACGAGAGAGCAGATGCCTGTGTCGTCGCAGGCCACCACCCCTACAGAGGCTGCACCACTGACACCACAGCATCACCCTAATCAATCTACCAAAATGGGGCAATCCACGAAAATGGGTACACCTCAAGACGATATCACCTCCGTGGCCACGGCTGTGGTTGCAGCGTATGAGCCTGTTGGTGGTTCCAGAGGGGCTGATCCCATACGGGCTGATTCCAGAGGGGATGATCCCAGGGTAGCAATACACGCCGTCCAGCCAGAGACGGCGCAGATACCGGTTGCCACGCAGAAGTCACGACCACTTCGAGAAGCCGATACGCGACCCCCTTCACCTATGCCGCAGCCCGATCAGAAAATTAACGAGGCGGTCGTCAATCGCGCTACACAACAGCTCAATTCGTATGCCGATAAGACGGGTGCAACGCTAAAGCGCGAGCAGCATAGCAGCCCGCATCAGGTACGAATCGGCCAGGTCAACCTGATCGTACAGACGCCAGGGGACCCGGTGCAGCCTAAAAAAGCGCGCCGGGAAGAGCGTGAACAGCGCGGCTGGAATAGATTACGGAGCCTATAGCCATGTCTGCGCCTGCTTCATCACTATCGGTTATGTGCATCGCCATTTACAACTTTGTGCGTGCTGGCGTGGGCGCAGTGGCGAACAGTATTAATGTCACGATGGGTGCGCCCGCTATCCCGCCCGAGGATGAAAGTGTGGTACGGGTTAATCTATTTTTTTACCGCTTTGAACCCTATGCATTTGATGCCGATGCGCATCCGCTGGATCCCTGGCGCATACGTATGTATTGTCTCATCACCGCTTTTGGTGTGGCAGAGGAAGGCGTGAGCGCGGGCGAAAACGAGTTGCGATTGTTGGGTTCGGTGATGCGTATTTTTCGTGAACAACCCATTATGGATAGCGAAGACATAGCGGGCGAACCGGTGCGTTTGCAAGTGGTGTTTGCGCCTGTTACGGATGAGTTGATCAGCCAGATCTGGTCCACCCAGGGTGATATCACCTACCGGCCTTCGCTAGTATATGAAATGTCGCTGGTGCCCATCATGCCTTCCAGCTTAAGGGCCAAGCCCTCACGGGTGGGTATGCTGGGCAATCAGGTCTATCCAGGCATGCAAAACCGGCATGCTGGTTTTACTAAAACCGCAGCGACGCCAGCGTTTCCCAAAACCTCAGTCAACATTCGTAATCCAGCCTGGGCACCGGCTTTATGCTGGTTATATCAAGCGCAATGTGTTTACACCCTATCGTTTGAATACGAGGGTGCTGAACATGCCGCCTTCCAGCCCCAGATCTGGTTGGCTGGTGATCCCGCAACGGCTGTGACACTGCACTGGGATCAATGGATAGGCGGTCAATGGGTAACGCTGACAAACACCGAAACGGCCAGCCCTTATTCGAGTCTTATTGATCCCGATCACTTACCTG
>JANOOU010000451.1:0-2613 GCA_031421475.1 Gammaproteobacteria bacterium
CCAAATGCATACAGGACATCCGGCTCCACGTCCAAAAAATGTTTTTCGCGTAACATGCTGCGATACTCAGCCGTGCCGCAGGCAAAGCGGCCAGCTGCTTTAGGTGCCAGATCGTGTTGTAAAAAACGCACAAAATCCTCAAGCGCGGTGGCGGCCTGGTCACACAAGGGCTGTAGACGCGACGGATTTTGAAACTTTTGCAGAACCAGCGGGTGCTTTTGCAAAGAGCGGAAATAACCTATACCGGCATGTGCCTGCAGGGCTGCACTGTGTAACCATTCTTTAGGGATTCGTTCTGGATGCTGTGTTAAATACACGCGGGCGCCACGTAGATAATCCGGTATTTGCTGCATACGATGCTTGAACGCGGCATGCAGGTTGTCTACCGGGCGAATCAGCAACTGATGAATCGCATTAACCGGTACAAAATCCTGCGGCTGGGTATAACGCCAGTCATGCTCCAGCAGCTGATGCAGTTCCCAGGCCGTGGCGTTGTAGAGCAATGAAAAATCAATCTGTGCATCGGCACTGATGCCTGCAAAATCGAGCTCATCCAGCGACGACAACAACATCTCATCCAGCGCAATCAGTGCACCGATTTGATCATCGGCATAAGGGCGCAGCAAATCTTCATAACCGTGAACACCGGCCTGCACCGCTGCCTCGGGGTGAAATCGAAACCATGCCGTGTAGTACGCAGCCAGCAACTCATTAAAGGCCTGCTGCGCAATATTTTCGGCCATGCTCAGTCTTCTACAATTTCGTAATCATGGGTAAGGATCGCGGTTTTACCCAGCATGATTGAAACCGAGCAATATTTTTCTGCCGACAGCGTCACAGCTTTCTCAACCTGTTTTTCACTCAGTCCCTTACCCTTTACAATATAATGCGCATGGATTTTGGTAAACACCTTGGGCGCTTCGTCTGCACGCTCGGCGGTTAACTCAATAATGCAATCGGTAATCGGTTGCCGCGCCCGTTGCAGGATCATCACCACATCAAAGGCCGTACAGCCACCCATGCCCAGCAACACCATTTCCATCGGCCGAGCCGCCAGATTTCGCCCTCCCACGTCGGGTGAACCATCCATAACCACCGAATGGCCGCTTTCCGATTCACCAATAAACGACATATGATCCAGCCATTTAATGCGTGCTTTCATATACTCATCCCCTGAAATCTTTGATTGTTAATCGTTGTGATATGATAATCGCCATACTAAAAACGGCGGCACACGCCCGGATCGTTTAATAGGACAACAGCATGACACTGATTCCCAAAGTCGATCACAGTAATCCATCCATGGAACGCCTGCTGACACATTGCCACAAAAAAAATTACTCCGCCAAGCGCAACATCATTCACGAAGGCGACAAGCCACACAGCCTTTACTATATCATCAAGGGTTCGGTGACTGTACAAACCGAAAATGACGAAGGTGCAGAAATTATTCTGGCCTATCTCAACGAAGGTGATTTTTTTGGCGAAGCCGGATTATTCAAAGAATCTATAGAACGTAGCGCCATGGTCATTACCCGGGCGCCGGCAGAAATCGCTGAAATCACCTACGTGCAATTTCGTAAACTGGCACAGGAAGATCCAGAAATACTCTATTTGTTATCTGGCCAGATTTTTGATCGTTTGATCAAAACCAGCCAACGTGTACGCGATCTGATTTTTCTGGATGTTTCAGGCCGTATCGCTCGCACCCTGCTCGAACTATCTAAACAACCCGATTCCATGACCCACCCCGATGGCATGCAAATTAAAATTACCCGCCAGGACATTGCCAAGATTGTAGGCTGCTCTCGCGAAATGGCCGGGCGCGTATTAAAAGAACTGGAAGACCAGGGGTTGATCGAAGCGCATGGTAAAACCATCGTGGTGCACGGTACGCGGTAAAAGTCGGCGCAGAGAATAAAAAAGGGATTTTTTCCTGGCCGCTAAACTTTTTATTTATTATTATTATTCAACGCCGATTTAACGCCGCATCTCTGCGTCAAATCTTTTAACCCATTAAACGCACAAGCTCAGGCAGGAAACGCGGAATCGCAAACACCTCGATCTGCCAACAAATTAAACCAAACCAAACAGCTCTGCCATTTTTGCACCCGGATCTTCAGCACGCATAAACGTCTCCCCCACCAAAAACGCATGCACATCGTGCTCACGCATCAACCGCACGTCTTGTGGCGACAGAATACCGCTTTCGGTCACCAGCAAACGATCAGCCGGCACTCTACTGAGCATATTCAATGTAGTATTCAGGCTGACTTCAAACGTTCTTAAATTGCGATTATTGATACCAATGAGTTGGGCGCCGCTTTGAACAGCCCGCTCCAGCTCTGCCTCATCATGAACCTCCATTAATACATCCATGCCCAGCTGGTGTGACAACGAAAATAACTCACCTAATGCGGCATCATCCAGAGCTGCAACAATTAACAAAATACAATCAGCATTGATCGCGCGGGCTTCATAGACCTGATACGGATCAATAATAAAATCCTTGCGAATAACCGGTAATGCTGTAGCAGCACGAGCCTGCAGCAAATACTCTTCGCGGCCTTTAAAAAAATCATAGTCTGTTAATACAGACAAACAGGCCGCACC